>CAWFBN010000084.1:0-9032 GCA_963813955.1 uncultured Alphaproteobacteria bacterium
CGTTGATGAGCAGGTCCTTGGCGAGAAGATCGAGTTCTTTGGGATCGTCGCGCAGCATCTGCAGATAATGCGTCGCATCGCATTCGGCGAGCGCCATGCGGCGCTCGATCCGGCGGTGCAGCGTGCCCGTCTTGTAAAGGCGGAATCATGCTCGGTCTGCAAACGGAGCAGATCGACGATGGCGCCAGCCAATCCCCTGTCCGATCCGTCTGCGTCGCATTGCTGCGGACGCTTCGGAAAAACCGATGATAGCCTCGGGCAATTCCGCCGCTGGCGCCACCTGATCCACCGCGCCGGTTTCGATGGCGCTGCGGGCATGCCGTCAAAGCCGGCCTCGTTCGGGTCCTGCGCGAGCACCAACCCGCCCTTCTCCTTCAACGCCATCAGCCCGCGGCTACCGTCCGCGCCGGTTCCCGACAGCATGACGCAAACGGCGCGTTCGCAATATTCCTCCGCCAGCGATTGCAGCAGGAATTCGAAAGGCAGCCGCGCGCCATGCCGCGCCTCGGGCTACGACAGTTTTAGACGCCCCAGGACGGAAAGAAACGCCAGGTGGAATGACATAGAGGTGCTCAGGCTCGACCGGGCGCGTTCCGTCGCCTCGCAAACCTTGAGCGGCGTCTGGCCGGCCAGCAGCCCCACCAGCATGCTGGGGTGGGTGGGATCGAGATGCTGGACCAGAATGAAAGCCATGCCGGAATGGGCTGGAACCCCGCCCAGAAACTTGCGGCAGGCGTGAGCCCTCCGGCGGAAGAGCCGATCGCAACAACGGGAAACGACGCAACAGCTCCGGATGGGCTGGCAATGGCGGTAAAGGACTTTTTGCCGACTGGCGGCGCGAGTCTTTTGCATGCGAAATCCTTCCGTGAAGTTCGCCTGCGCATTCAGGACATTGAGCTATATACCATGGGTAGCGACGCGCGCGTTCGATTTCTCCCGGAGATGGTTGCCATTGCCGCCCCCGCCACTTGGAGGAGCAGACAGGGCGCGGCGGTTCGGCAAACACGGCGCCCGTGAGTAAATTCGGTCCCTGTCGCGCCATGCCCAGGCGCTTAGCTTGGTGGCCTGGAGCGCAGCGTGTGTCTGCGATCCCCTGCTAGGAAATCAAAATGAAATCGCTTTTGCACCTCTTCATTATCGCGCCCCTGGCGTTCATTGCCGTGGCCCCGGCTTCAGCCGACCCCGGCGCCCAGCCGAAGCCGACGGAGGCCGCCGCGCCCGTCTCAGATCGCGACGCGACTTTACAAAAGGCCAAGGCCCAACTAAGCGACTGGCGCATCAAGCTCGACGCCTATGCCGAGAAGGCCAAGGCGGAGTCGCAGCCGGCGCGAACCGAAGCGGCGGACGCCCTGGACAAGGCTTGGACGAAAACCAAGGACGCGACGGCCAGACTTGAAACCGCCAGCGCAGCCGAATGGGCGAACGCGAAGGCTGAATTCAACAAGGATTACGACGCCATGTCCGCCCGTTGGGCGAAAAGCGAGGTGGCGCCGAGCCGGCGGGATCACACCCGCCGGCGCTGCTTTATCCGGCCCGTCAGCCGCGATGCGGCGCGGAAATGACGATGGCGCATTTTCGGCGCCAGCCGGTCCGCGACATAGACCAGGGTCAGGTTTTCGACGCCAGCGGTGAAGCCAAGACCCGCGCCGCCTTCGACATTCAGCGGCTGCAGTGAGAATGTCTGGTCCGAGCCGCCGACAAGAGCGGCCGCGCCGGCGCCGACGCCGACCTTCGCCGAAGCTTCAGGCCCGACATAATCGCCGGCCAGCGCGCCAGGTCCGATGTTGCTGGTCGCCGCGACCACGCCCCAGACAAGCTCGCTGCGTCCGTTCACGCCGATATTTGCGCCGATCTTGGTGAGCTGCCGGTATAATGCGCGGGGCGACCGCCCTGATCGCTGGCGAATGCGCAGTCTACGGTTTGGTTTTCCACGAGAATGCTGGGCCCGTTGCCGGAAAGATGGCATTCGAGCGCGCCAACTCTTCCCCCAGCGAAGGCCGACGCGGGAAGAAGCGCCGCCAGAAGCATGGCGCCGCCGATTTTGAAAACAGTCATATTGAAAACTCCATTTACGGGTAGATATTTTTACAGCCAGCGCCGGACCCGCAGAGCGCAGGCAATGGTTGCAGGTCTGACGACGATGGAGGCGGAGCGTCCCTTGGGATAGGTTCGGAATGTACTCAGCGAAGGCGCGATCTAGAGAGCATTCGTCGCCCGACCTGAACCAGGGTCGTCATTGCGAGCGAAGCGAAGCAATCCACCCCGGCCACAACCTCAAGCCATGGATTGCTTCGCTTCGCTCGCAATGACGGGGCCAGCTCAATACAGGCAATAAAGCTAACAAGCGGCGGCCATCCCTGCACGATCCAGACAGCGGGATAATTCGTCCACCCACTTGCGCGACGCCTTCATATCCGAGCGATCGGCCGACGCCTCCAGGCCGGCGCCGATCTCTGTGATCGCCGGAAAGCCAAACATTCCGCCCGCGCCCCGCATGCCATGCGACAGAAAAGCCACCGCAACGAAATCGCTCCGATCCAGCGCGTCGCTCATCGTGACCACGTCACCTCTCCGGTTCTTCAGGAACAGGGCGTTGCGCTCGGCGTGTCTGGTTGCGCGGCCGGGGGGCGGTTCGGGGACCGTTGTCATCGACTGGGGCGTCGCGATTCGGGAGAAGTCCCTGATGGCTTGCAGCAGAACATCCTGCTTGATCGGCTTGGTCAGGTAGGCTGTACAGCCCGCCTCCACGCATTTTTCCCGGTCGCCTTTCAGTGCGGCTGCGGTCAGGGCGATGATCGGCGTGGGTTTGCGGCCATTGGCGCTTTCCCATGCGCGTATCGCCCGGGTTGCGGTCAGGCCATCCATGACCGGCATCTGCCGGTCCATCAAAACGAGATCAAAATCTCCGGCGACGAATTTTTCAAATGCGACGGCCCCGTTTTCGGCAATTTCGACCCGGTAGGGCGTGTGGGCGAGGTAAGCGATCGTGATCGTGCGATTGTCGGGATAGTCTTCCACCAGCAGAATATTCAGCGCTCGCAGCGGCGCGCGGCGCCGGCGTCCAGATGCGCCGCGACTTTGCGCTTGGAGCCTGTCCCGATTTCAAGCGGCGCGGCAAAGGAAAATGTGCTGCCCTTGCCGACAGTGCTCTCGACCCAGATGCGCCCTCCCATCAACTCCACAAGGCGCCGCGAAATCGTCAAACCCAGTCCCGTCCCGCCATAACGGCGCGTTGTGGACGAATCCGCCTGCGTGAAACGCTCGAACACATGGTTCAGCTTCTCAGGAGGAATGCCAATGCCGGTGTCCGAAATCTCGAACCGCAGGGCTCCCGGCGCGCACAGGTCGCCGTCCGGCGAGACCTACAGGGAGATCTCGCCTTTTTCGGTGAATTTGATGGCGTTGCCCAGCAAATTGAGCAGAACCTGCTGCAATCGGGTCGGGTCGCCGACAAGATCCATCGGCGTGCCCGGCTGATCTTGCAGGTCAGGGCGAGGCCCTTTTGTTCGGCCCGAACCGACAGCATCTCAATGGTCTTCTCCACCAACTCGGTCAGCGAGAACTCGGTCTTTTCCAGATCAAGCTGTGAAGCCTCCACTTTCGACAGATCGAGAATGTCGTTGATGAGCAGCAGCAGGTTTTCACCCGCGCGGCTGAAGATATCACATATTTGCGTTGTTCCGGATCCAGCGATGTTTTCGACAGCAAGGTCGGCGACGCCAATGATCGAATTTACCGGCGTGCGGATTTCATGGCTCATGCTTGCCAGAAAATCGGACTTGGTCTGGCTCGCGCTTTCGGCGGCCGCCCTCGCCTGATGCAACTCCGCCTCGACCAGCTTGCTCTCGGTAATGTCGCGCGCGGCGGCGAATACGCCCTGGAGTTTGCGCTGGCGGTCGTAAATCGTGGTCGCATTATAGGACACGACTGTCTTCTTGCCGTCGCGGTCGATGGCGGTCAGTTCGAAGTCGGTGACTTTCTTGTCCCTCAGGACGAGCTTGATCCCCGCATCGGCGCGTTCCGGATCGGTGAAATGGCTCTTGAACGGCGAGCCGATCAGTTCGTCGCGCGTCGATCCCGTGAGGGCCTCCATCTGCTTGTTGACGTCGGTGATGAAGCCGGCCGGGTCAGTGGTGATGATCGGGTCGATGCTCGATTCAATCAGCGAGCGCGTGTAGAATTGCTGGTCGCGCAGGCGCTGGTCGAGCTTGGCCTGTTCGGCCTCGACCCGCTTGCGCGCGGTATTATCCGTGCCGATCAGCAAATAGCCAATGATCGCGTCTTGCGTGTCGCGCAAGGCGGTGACGGAAACGACCGCCGGAAAACGGCTGCCGTCCTTGCGGATATAGGTCAGCTCATAGATGTCCTCGATGCCGCGCGAGGCCTTGAAGATCAAGGCCTCGAATCCCGGCGTGATCGGCGTTCCAAGTTCGGCGCTCAATGTCTTGGCCCGGATGATGATTTCCTTTGGATCGGAAATATCGGCCGGCGTGATGATATTCACCACTTCGGCGGCTGCGTAGCCGAGCATGCGCTCGGCGCCGACATTGAAGATCTGGATGACGCCCCTGGCGTCGGTGGCGATGCTGGAGAAATTGGCGCTGTTGAAAATCGCGCGCTGCAAGGCGCCGGCCTCCAGCACGCCTCTTCCGACGGGTTAGCCGTTGTCTGCTTGGTCACGGATGCGCCTCTCTGGAGTAGGCGATGCGTTGCGCATCAGCCGTTGCGAGCGCCTGCTCGATGGCGTATTTGAGCTGCTTTTCCTGAAACGGCTTTTCGAGCACAGCCGCATCCGGCCTCTGGGCCCGGACCTTGGCGACATTGCCGCTCATGAAAAAATGCAGAACAAACCCGGTGCGCAGGATTTCGTCCATCGCCACAATGCCGCTCCCTTGTCCCAGAGCCACATCGACCATCATCAGGTCCGGCTTGTCCCGGGCCGCCGCTTTGACCGCATCGGCCTCGGTGGCGGCGAGCGCACAAACGGAATGGCCCATCTCTTCAAGCATTTCCGCAAGCAGATCGCCGATCATCGGCGTCATCCTCGACGACGAGCACCCTGAGCGCTGTCATCGGCGCCTTCCAGACGTTTGGTTTTTAGTGATCATCGTCGTCTCGCTTGTTTCAATGCGAATGCAAAGACAAGCATGATGTGATGAGCCCTGACTGCCGGGGCCGCCAGCTTCGGAATCTACTCACGACATCCGCACGGCGGGCGCGCGGGGACGGGGTCGACTGCGCATATCGCGCGCTAGGTTCAGCGTTTTCTGCCGCGAGCGATTGCGGCTCCCCCACGATGCGGGACCGTTTTATCCGGCGTGCTGTGTGTTTTCATCCGTCAGTTTGCGCCATCGGGCCAACCGCTCTGGCTCCAATGTCCCGTCAACCACGGCGGCTTGAACAGCGCAGCCGGGTTCATGGGCGTGAGTGCAATCGCGGAACCTGCACAGCGGGGCAAGCTCGGTTATTTCCGCGAACAGGGTGCTGACGCCGTGCTTCGCATTGCTGATATGGAGCGAACGCATCCCCGGCGTATCGATCACCCAGCCACCGCCCGCAATGGCGTAAATCGAGCGCGAAGTCGTCGTGTGGCGTCCCTTCGCATCGTTTTCGCGAACTTCCGCGGTGCGCTGAGGCAGTTGCTGCTTCGTCCCGGCAAGGATATTGACCAGCGTCGATTTGCCAACGCCGGAAGATCCCACCAACGCCACAGTTTGCCCCACGCCGCACCAGGGAGCCAACGCCGTTGCGGCGTCGAGGGAATAAGGCGACAAGGTGACGACCGCCAGGTCGCGTTGCAGGGCTGCGGCCTTTTGTCGATAGGCCTCCGCATCACCGGTGGCGTCGACCTTGGTCAGCAGGATCACGGGATTGGTCCCCGCCTGATTTGCCAACGCCAGATAGCGCTCCAGCCGGGCCGGATTGAAATCGGCGTTGCAGGACGTGACGATGAACAGCGTATCGACATTGGCGGCGAAAAGCTGGGGGGTCTTCGCTCCTTCCGGATGCCGCGACATCACTGACTTGCGATTCAATCGCCGGCTCAGCAGGTGCGTTAGAGGATCGACCAGACCCGTCGCCAACGGCAAAATCGCCGGTGCTGGCGTGAACGGGCAGGGTCGGTTTGATCAGGCCGGCAAGAGACATCGCCGTCAGGCGGCTGCGGTGGACCGAGGCGATACGGCAAGGATCGAAGGCAAAATCGTCGAGCTGACGCTGATCCTCAAAAAATTCAGACCATCCGAGATTTTGCAGAGAGGTCGAGCCGGCTGAATTGCCTGTCACACTTGCGTCCGCTGGCTGAAAGGATTTCGGCGGCGCCGATCATCTTGGCAAGGTATCCCGTGTCGGCGTTCCCGGGTCAAGCAACTCGCCGCGTGATTGCCGCCGCCAGGATGCCTGGAGCTATAAACAGTGGCCTGCGTTGATGTCGCCAAGCGCAAGATCGAAGACAACAAAGGCATTATGATCAAACGGCTTCAAGGTGACGCTGTATCTCATGTTGTCGCCTTTTGCGCCTGTCCAGACCCAGCTTTTGCGGTCGTCTCCTCGCGTCCGCAAGCTCCAGGCGCAATTTTCGCATTCCGGAAAGCGTCCGATGACAGCCGCTTTATCGAGGTCGATATTGAACGCGCCGTTGGCGACTTCCGGGCTGCTGGCGTTCGACGGCGCCATCTGACCGTCGCGATGCCACACGATTTGCTCGACCCGGCAGGTCAGCATTTTCGCCGAAGCGTTCAGGGAAACCAGCAGCGAGCGCCGTGACGATCACAAAGCGACGCATCATCCCTGTTTGGGCGGCGGCAGTTTGAGCAGGTCGCCGGTGTGCTGCGCGATCATGCCCTTGGCCTTTTCCGCCAGCAGCGCCAGCATCAACGGCAATTCCAGCGACACGCGCACGCAATAGGGTAAAAAATCCATCGCGCCGGTCAGAGCATGGCCCATCGCCGTGATCTTGATGTAGGCGTGCATGTCGGTCCCAACGATGGTCACAATCGACAGCTTTTCGGCGTATTTCTCCTTGAGGGCGTCGACGCCCTCATGGACCCGCCGCCGGGCCTCTTCCGCGCCAAGCTGATGCTTCACGTCGACGCTGACAATCTTCCCCATAACCATTCCTCCGCGCGCAAATACGGTCGCGCGCAAATTCGGTCGCGCGGACGCGAGGCGTACCGGTCTTTGCGATGAAAGGCCAGTCCTCCCGGTCGCTTAAGGGTAATTCAGAAATGCGAATAACGCATGGCTGTTAGGCAAAAAATGATCGCGTGGAAGCCGCGCTGCGTCGTGGACGAAATTGAAAATATAATATAAACAACGACATATATCTGGCGGCATTTCAAATTCGGACAAAAGGCGCGGAGTACCAGAGACACAAACCAAAGTGGCTAACTTCAATGTCGTTTCGCCGTCAGCAAAAGCCGTCCTCGTCGATTAAACGAGCGAAACCCCTCACCCAACGAGAGCGCCATGACCAACACCAGCCGCATACGCAATTTGGCCCTTCGCTCGAAAATCATGTCGGCCGAACAGGCGGCCGCGCTGATCCCGCGAGGCTCGAACGTCGGCATGTCCGGTTTTACCGGCGCGGGCTATCCCAAGGAAGTGCCGCTGGCTCTGGCGGACCGCATGAACGCCGCCCATGCGCGGGGCGAGACCTTCCGGATCGGCGTATGGACCGGCGCCTCGACGGCGCCCGAACTCGACGGCGCCCTGGCCAAGGTCGACGGCATGGAGATGCGTCTGCCCTACCAGTCCGATCCGACCTGCCGCAAACGCATCAACGCCGGCGAGATGGAATATATCGACATTCATCTTTCGCATGTCGCGCAATTCGTGTGGGGCGGCTTTCTCGGCAAGCTCGATGTCGCCATCGTCGAAGTCGCCGGCATCCGCGAGGACGGCATGCTCATTCCCTCGTCCTCGGTCGGCAATAACAAGACCTGGCTCGACCGCGCGGACAGGATCATTCTCGAGGTCAACAGCTGGCAGAATCTCGCGCTCGAAGGCATGCACGACGTTTATTACGGCACCCAGTTGCCGCCGCATCGCAAGCCCATTCCGATCGTCGAGGTCGCCGACCGTATCGGCGAAACCTTCTTCCGCTGCGACCCGCAAAAAATCATCGCCATCGTCGAGACCAACAAGCCCGACCGCAATTCGGCCTTCTCGCCGCCGGATGAAAATTCCCGCCTCATCGCCGAGCATATTCTCGAATTCTTCGCGCATGAAGTGAAAATGGGCCGCCTGCCGCAAGGGCTGCTGCCGCTGCAATCGGGCGTCGGCAATGTCGCCAATGCGGTGATGGAGCAGTTGCAGCACGCGCCCTATGACAATCGACCGCCTATACCGAGGTGCTGCAGGACGGGATGTTCAATCTCATCCGGTCGGGGAAAATGTCTTTCGCTTCGGCCACGGCTTTGTCGTTGAGCCCCGACGCGGCGGAGGAGTTCAATCGCGACGCGGCGAAATATCACAACAAGATCGTGCTGCGGCCGCAGGAAATCAGCAATCATCCTGAAGTGATCCGCCGCCTCGGCCTGATCGCGATGAACGGGCTGATCGAGGCCGACATCTACGGCAACGTCAATTCGACCATATTCGCGGTTCGAGCATCATGAACGGCATCGGCGGTTCGGGCGATTTCGCCCGCAACGCCTGGCTGTCGATCTTCATGACGCCATCGAGCGCCAAGAATGGCGGCATTTCCTGCATCGTGCCGATGGTGAACCATGTCGATCACACCGAGCATGACGTGCAGGTGATCGTGACCGAGCAGGGCCTCGCCGACCTGCGCGGCCTGTCGCCGAAAAAGCGCGCCAAAGTGGTGATCGAGAATTGCGCCCACCCGGTGTTCAAGGACGCGCTGAAGGAATATTCCGAAATGGCGCTCAAATATTCGCTCGGCCACCACACGCCGCATATTCTGGAGGAGGCCTTCACCTTCCTGCCCAACTGGCAAGCCAATCGCGAAGCGCGCGAGGCGTGGAAGGAAGACAGCGTCGTGCAGAACGACGCGTGGAAGTGATGAAGCT
>CAWFBN010000085.1:0-15214 GCA_963813955.1 uncultured Alphaproteobacteria bacterium
CGTGATGAAGGAGCGCCGCGTCACCCACCTGGCCGTTCTGATCAGGGCCGGCTGGTCGGCCTTCTGTCGGAGACCGATCTGCTGAAGGCGCGGATCGCCCATCACGAACGCATCTTCCGCGAGACCGAGATGGATCAGAAGTTGCTGTTCTTGCGCGGAACCTATAGCTGCTGAACGGCGGCCCGAAATTAACGCTTCCTTCACCGCGGCGTGGCATGATCCTGGACCTTCATTCCGAGGCCTGCGGCGCTGCTTGAACTTGCGTCCGTCACGCCCTTTTACGAGCCGGACGATGAAATTCATTCAATTTGAACATGAAATGCTGCCGCGTATTCTGCTGCCGCTGCTTGGGGGCCTGTTCGCGCTCGCCGCCCTGCAATCGGCGGCGCGGGCCGAGCCCGCCCGGGCTGGCGGGGCGAGTTTTGTCGTCAGCGCGGCCGATGGCTATGGCGTGAACGAATGCATCAAGAGCGGCGACGATTGCGCCAGGATCGTCGCCGACGGCCTGGTGCGAGAGGCGCATGGCCTAGGCGGCGCGAACATTCGGTCCCGCCAGCGACATCACCGGCGCGATCTCCAAGATCCGGCAGACCGCCGGTAAAACCGCCGCCGTCAAGCCCGTTCGCGAGGACGACGTCTAATTCCTGCGGCGAATAACCGCAGGCAAAACTCAGCCCGGAACCTCAGCCGTAACGAAATCGCCGCATTTCGGCGCCTCGCCAGAGCCCCAGGGCATGACGGCGACGGTCGAGGTCGAGCTCTTGGGCGAGCCTTCGACCAGCTTGTCGGTATAGACCATGTAGACCAGCACATTGCGTTTGGGGTCGCAGCCGCGCACGATCTGCATGTGCTTGAACAGCAGCGAGCGGGCCCCGCGGAACACCACGTCGCCCTGCGCGAATTTTTCCTTGAACTGGATCGGGCCATACTGCCGGCAGGCGAGCGAAACGTCCGAGGTCTGCTCGGCGATGCCGAAGATGCCCGCGATTCCGCCCTTTTCCGGCACGCTATAATAGCAGACGACGCCCGCCACCACCGGGTCGTCGATGGCGTAGGTTCCGATCTTGTCATTGGGCGTCAGCAGCTTGAAGGTCGTCGATTTGCGGAAGATCAGATCAGGATCGTCGGCTCCGGCGGAGGCGGCGAGCGGCCACAATGCCGTCGCGCCGAGCGCAAAACATGCCATTGCGCAAGACAGGATTTTGGGGAACCGGACGTTCATTGCTGGCTGCTCCTATTGACACTGCTTTATACGACCTTTGGCCGCCTCCGTTCAAGCTGGGCTTCCCCACATTTTGACGCCGGCATTACCTTGGGGTTTGGCGCCTTGGCCGGGCTGGTGTATAGACCGGCCCTTCTCGATTTTGTCGCGGCCCCGCGCCGCCTTTGGAGTGTTGCGTGTGATGGAACGTTGGTCGCCCGAAAGCTGGAGGTCCAAGCCGGTCATGCAGGTTCCCGTCTATGCGGACCAGGCGGCCCTGGCCGACGTGGAGACGCAGATCGCCGGTTTCCCGCCGCTGGTTTTCGCCGGCGAGGCGCGCAAGCTCAAGAAATCGCTGGCCCAGGTCTGCGCCGGCGAGGCTTTTCTGCTGCAGGGCGGCGATTGCGCCGAGAGCTTCGCCGAACATTCCGCCGACAATATCCGCGATTTCTTCCGCGTCTTCCTCCAGATGGCGGTGGTGATGACCTATCGGCGCGGCCATGCCGGTGGTCAAGGTCGGCCGCATCGCCGGCCAGTTCGCCAAGCCGCGCTCGGGCGGGACCGAGACCATCGACGGCGTCGCACTGCCTTCCTATCGCGGCGACATCATCAATGACATCGACTTCACGCCGGAGGCGCGCGAGCCCGATCCGCGCCGCCAGCTGATGAGCTATCGCCAGTCGGCGGCGACCCTCAACCTGTTGCGCGCTTTCGCGACCGGCGGTTACGCCAATCTGGAAAACGCCCATCGCTGGATGCTCGGCTTCGTCAAGGACAGCCCGCAATCGGCGCGCTACCAGCAATTGGCCGACCACATCACCGAAACCCTCGGGTTTATGCGCGCGATCGGGCTCGACCCGGAGCATCACCAGGAATTGCGCCAGACCGAGATCTACACCTCGCATGAGGCGCTGCTGCTCGGCTATGAGCAGGCGCTGACCCGCGTCGGATTCGACCAGCGGCGAACCTTACGCCACCTCCGGCCACATGCTGTGGGTCGGCGACCGCACCCGCCAGCCCGACCACGCCCACATCGAATTACATGCGCGGGATGAAAAATCCGATTGGGCTGAAATGCGGCCCTTCGCTTTCGCCGGACGGCTTGCTGCGAGCTGATCGACATTCTCAATCCCGCCAATGAGCCGGGACGCCTGACCCTGATCGCGCGCTTCGGCTCCGAAAAGGTCGGCGATCACCTGCCGGGGCTGATCCGCGCGGTGCAGCGCGAGGGCCGCCACGTCGTGTGGTCCTGCGATCCCATGCATGGCAATACCGTCAAGGCGGGCGCCTACAAGACCCGGCCCTTCGACAAGGTCATGCAGGAAATCCGCTCCTTCTTCGACGTGCATCACGCCGAAGGCACCTATGCCGGCGGCATCCATCTCGAAATGACCGGCAACAATGTCACCGAATGCACCGGCGGCGCCCGCGCCTTGTCGGAGGCCGATTTGCGTTCGCGCTACATGACCTATTGCGACCCCCGCCTCAATGCGGAACAGGCGATCGAAGTGGCCTTCCTGGTCGCGGAAAACTGAAAAAAGATCGCGTGGCCTCGCTCGCCGCAGCCGCCGCGGCCGAGTAATCCCCAAAATAAAGCGCCCGATCCGATATCGTCGGATCGGGGCTAAGAAAATGCCCCGAAAGAACCTTATTGACGGTTCAAATCCTGGCCTCGGCCGGAGTTGCGGTCCGTTCAAGCGGGGTAAAATGACTTTCAGCCAGACCCAGAGTGACTCTTCCGCCGCCACATCGGGGGTGTGGGACGCATTCTGGCTTTGGGCTGGCCCTGTCCCTGCCGACCGCTGCTTTGGCGCAAGAATCGCCCGATTGCGCGCGTCTGCGCGCGGCGCTCGCCGCGCCGGCGACGGAAGACCCGGGCGCCGCCGCCGCCGCCAACCAGTTGCGTGGCGAGTTGGACCGGGCGACCGCTCACGCCCGCTCCATCGGTTGCGACAACCAGCAATTCCTGATTTTCGGACAAGCGCCGCCGCCGCAATGCGCCGCGCTCAGGTCGCGTATTGCCGCGATGCGGGCGCAGTTCGACTCCTTGAGGGCGCGCGCTTACGGCGACGGCGGACAGCGACAGGCGTTGTCCGCGCGCTATAACGCGACCTGCGTCCAGCGCGCAGCCCCGCAAAGGGGCTTTTGGGAAACCTTGTTCAGCGGCGGCCAGCCGCAGGACCAAGCCCATGCGCCCGCGCCGCCGCCGCTCGTCGAGGAAGACGGACCGCTGGACGACGAAGGCAATTCCCATGCGCATGGCGGCTCGCAGGCGGTATGCGTCCGCACCTGCGACGGCGGCTTTTTCCCGCTCAACTTTTCCGCCCACAGCGCCAGCGACGAAGAGTTGACGGAGCTTTGCAAGGCTTTGTGTCCCAACGCCGAGGTCAGGCTTTACTCCCGCAATCCGGCGCGCGACATTTCGACGGCGTTGGCGGCCGATGGGACCGCCTATAGCGACCTGCCCAATGCGCTGAAATTCACCACGGCGCTGGTTCCCGAGTGCGGCTGCAAGCCGCCTCACCAAAGCTGGGTCGAGGCGCTCGGCCCCGCCGAGCAGCTTCTGGGCGAGATGGGCGGCGCCAAGGCGAGCGACGCGACCATCACCGAACAGCAGTCTCAGGCGATGTCGCTTCCCTCCGCGTCGAAGCCGGGCAAGGGCGGGCGGAAAGGCGCGAAAGGCGCCGGACGTGATCGCCCCGCCGCCGATCGCCTCGCCGCTGATCCAGACGCCCGCGAAAACAGTCCAGACCACGGGCCCGGACGGTTCGCGGAGGCAAATCCGCGTGGTCGGGCCGAATCTCTGAAGCGCTCGCGTCCTCAATCCTCCATCTCGAACGCCCCGCGATCCACGCCGCCGCCGATCAGGATCGCGCGCTTTCCGGCGTGGTTGGCCGCCCCGACGACGCCCTCTTTCTCCATGCGCTCCACCAGCGACGCCGCCTTGTTATAGCCCACCGACAACCGGCGCTGGACGTAGGAGGTCGAGCATTTCTTGTCGCGCAGCACGATGGCCACGGCGCGGTCGTAGAGGTCGCTCGATTCGTCGCTGTCGGCCGCATAGGCCGGCGCGTCATCCTCGCCCTCCGGCTCGTCCTCGACCGTCACCGCGTCGAGATATTCCGGCTGGCCCTGCATCTTCAGATGCGCCACCACCTTCTCCACCTCGGCGTCCGACACAAACGGCCCGTGTACGCGCGAAATCCGCCCGCCGCCGGCCATGTAGAGCATGTCGCCCTGGCCCAGCAGCTGCTCGGCGCCCATCTCGCCCAAGATGGTGCGGCTGTCGATCTTCGACGTCACCTGGAAGGAGATGCGGGTCGGGAAATTGGCTTTTATCGTGCCGGTGATGACATCGACCGACGGCCGCTGCGTCGCCATGATGATGTGGATGCCGGCCGCGCGCGCCATTTGCGCCAGACGCTGGATCGCGCCCTCGATCTCCTTGCCGGCCACCATCATCAGGTCGGCCATTTCATCGACGATGACCACGATATAGGGCAGCGAGGTCAGGTCCATCAGCTCCTGCTCATAGACCGCCTCGCCACTCTCGCGATCGAAGCCGGTCTGCACGGTGCGGGTGATGACCTCGCCCTTGGCGCTGGCCTCCACGACGCGGGCGTTAAAACCGTCGATGTTGCGGACGCCGAGTTTCGACATTTTCTTGTAGCGGTCCTCCATCTCGCGCACCGCCCATTTGAGCGCCACCACCGCCTTTTTCGGATCGGTGACGACGGGGGTCAGCAGATGGGGAATGCCGTCATAGACGGAGAGTTCGAGCATCTTGGGGTCGACCATGATGAGGCGGCATTCCTGCGGCTTGAGCCGGTAGAGCAGCGACAGGATCATGGTGTTGATGGCGACCGATTTGCCCGAGCCGGTGGTGCCGGCGACGAGCAGATGCGGCATCTTGGCGAGATCGACGATGACCGGCTCGCCGCCGATGGTCTTGCCGAGCGCGATGGCGAGCTTGTGCTTGGAGTCGGTGAAATCGGGCGAGGCGACGAGTTCGCGCAGATAGACGGTTTCGCGGCGCGGATTGGGCAGTTCGATGCCGATGGCGTTGCGTCCCGGCACCACGGCGACGCGGGCCGAGATCGCCGACATGGAGCGGGCGATGTCGTCGGCGAGGCCGATCACCCGCGAGGATTTGATGCCCGGCGCCGGCTCGAATTCGTAGAGAGTCACCACCGGGCCAGGGTGGGCGTTCAGGATATCGCCCCGGACGCCAAAATCCTCGAGCGTCTTTTCCAGCGTGTCGGCGTTGACCTCCAGCTGGTCGTCACTCTCGGCGGCGTCCTGTCGCGGCGGCGGTTTCCGCCAGCATCTCGACGTCGAGCGGCTCGTAGTTTTCCACCATGACGGGCGCGGGAGCGCGCAACCGCGCAGGCTTTGCCGCAGGCGGCGGCGCTGCCGGGGTTGGCGCCTTGAAAGGCTCCTCTGGCGGCAGCGTTTGCCCGGCGACCGCCTTGACTTTATGCGCATTTTTTCGGGCTTGGCAGCGGGTGCGGCTTCAGGCTGTGGCGCATCTTCTACCTGCGGAGCCTGAGTGGGGGCAGGGGCCGGGGGAGGGGCGAGCGCTGGAGCAGGGGCTGCCGCTGGGGCAGGCGCCGCCGCCAGACCGCCGAAACCGGTCCCGAACGAAAACTGCGCCCCCATGGCGGCGAAGGCGCCGAAAGCTCGGCGCGGTTGGCGCTGGCGGCGCAAGAGTTGGCGTTGGCTCAGCCGCAGCCGCTTCCGGTGGCTCGACCCGCGCGGGAATCCGGTTCGGCGTGCGGGCGTAGCGCACGCGCGAGGCGGCGCCTGCGGTATGGGACTGCGCCAGCCGCCTTTCCTTGGCTCGGAGCGCCTCTTCCTCAGCCATCAGGCGGGCTTCCTCCTCGGCGAGGCGGCGGGCTTCCTCCTCGGCTTTGCGACGGTTCAGTGAGGCTTCCGGCGTGCGGGTGAAGCGGACATTGGGCTGGTCGACGCGCCAGAACAGCGGCGCAGGCGTATTCTCAAGCTCCGCGACGACATTGTCGCTCAGGAATTCGCGGCGAGACGGGACCGGCCGGCGCAAGGTCGCGGAAAAATTCTTTCGACCGTTGCGTGGCCCGCTCCTCGCGGCGGAGGACTTCGGGCGCGGGAATGAACGAGGGGACGAAAGTTTCCGCCGGATCGGGCTCCGCCGGGGCAACTTCGAGATCGATCGAGATTGCGCGCGGCTTGCGCACATAAGGCGCATAAGGGGCTTGTGCGGGCGCTTCGTCCCATTCCCGCGACAGTTCAGGCCGGAATTCAAACGAACCGATCTGCCGCAGATCCATGCCGTCATGGCCGAACGCCGCGCGCTGGGCCATGGGCGCGGCGCGTCCCGCGCGCCGGCTGGCCCCGAAAAAGCGCGTGAGCCAATGGTCGAGAAGTCATCAACATGGACGCGGAACCCTTACTCGAAATTGTCGCCTGAACCGGCGCCGGGAAGCCCGAAGCGGCGCTGGCGGGAGTCGGAATTGACAATGGAGCCACGGGGTTAATTCCGGGTTTCCGCAGCGACGCGCCCAAGGCCATGACCAATCGGTAACTTGCCCGAAAAGCCCGGATCGTCGATGGTATCCGTCGAAACCCGGCAAAAAAAACAGCGTGGAAACGGACGGGCGACTTGGCCAAGGCGACAGGACCGAACGAGGCGATAGAATCGGCCAAGGCGACCGCATCGGACGGCGCCGCCCAGACGCGGGTCCGATGGAGGCCGTGGCGCTGGCTTCCATCCTCGGGCTCTTGGGCGGCAGGCTCCTGGACAAAACTGTTCCGGACCACCGCCTTCAAGCTTTCGGTTGCTTATTTCTTCATCATCGGCATCGGGTTTACCCTGGTTCTCGAACAGGTCGGCGAGAATGTCCGCCAATTGATCGACGAGCAAATGCGCCAGACCATCAACGCAGAGCTCAAGGGATTTTCCGAACAATATAAAGACGGCGGTCTGAACCAGCTTGTCTCCGTGGTGGAGCGGCGGGCGCGCACGCCGGGAGCGTCGATTTATCTCGTCGCCTCGCCGAATGGCGTCACGCTCGCTGGCAATGTGGTGGATTTGCCGCCCGGCGTGCTGGACCAAACCGAGGCGACCGCCGCGGTCGAAACCGACTATGAACGAATCGGCGAACCCAATGTCCATCGCCGCGCCATGGCGGGGGTTTTTCTGCTGCCGGGTCATTTCCGGCTGCTGGTTGGCCATGATCTCGAAGACCGTGAGCGGCTGGCGCATATTCTCGGCTCCGCCCTGTTCACCTCCCTGCTGTGGCTGCTGGTGATCGGCGCTTTCGGCGGGTTGTTCGTCGCCCGACGCCTGCTCAACCGGGTGGACGCGATGAGCGCCAAGGCCGCGACCCTGTTGCAGGAAGATCTCTCCGGGCGGCTGCCCCTTTCCGGCTCGGGCGATGAACTCGACCGTCTGGCGCGCAATCTCAACGCCATGCTCGACCGCATCGCCACGCTCATGGAAGGGATTCGCCAGGTATCGGACAATATCGCGCACGACCTGCGCACGCCGCTGACCCGTTTGCGCAACAATGCCGAACAGGCCCTGCAGCCCCATTATGGCGAAGCCGACTGCCGCGCCGCGCTGGAAAAGACCATTGACGAAGCGGACGGCCTGATCCGCATTTTCGATGCGCTGCTACTGATCGCCCGCGCCAAATCGCGGTCATTCGGCGAGGGGCTGACCGATCTGGATGCTGCCGCGCTGGTGCGCGACATGGCCGAACTTTACGAGCCGGCCGCCGAGGACAAGGGCGTCGAAATATGCGTGATCGCCCCGCCGTCGTTGCCGTTTCGCGGCCAGCGCGAGTTGATCGGCCAGGCCTTGGCCAATCTCATCGACAATGCGCTCAAATATGGCGCGCCTGATACGCCCGGCGAAGCCGCAAGCATAAAGATTACCGCGAGCGGCGACGACAAGGGCGTCGAAATCGCCGTCGCCGATCATGGGCCGGGCATTCCCGCAGATGAACGCGCGCGGGTGGTGGAACGATTCGTGAGGCTGGAGGCGTCGCGGTCGCGGCCCGGCAGCGGCCTCGGCCTGTCGCTCGCCGCGGCGGTGGCGCGGCTGCATGGCGGCGCGCTGCGCATCGAGGACGCCGAGCCCGGCTTGCGCGCGGTCCTGGTCTTTCCCCATCTCAAAGAAGGCGATTCGCCGTGACCTCGCACAGAAAAAGCAAGCGCGTCGCGCCCGCCGCGCCGAAGCCGGCCAAAATCGCGGTCGCGCGCCCTCGCCTCGCCGAATTTCTCGGCGCTGCGCCGCCCGATTGCGTCAAAAGCCTGCTGGCGTTGCCCGATTGGGCCAAATTCGAAAGCCTGCTGCTCGGACTTGCCGATCAATCGCCTTTTCTGTGGGGCCTGATCCGCCGCGATCCGCCGCGCCTGCTGCGCATCCTGCAACAGCCCCCGGAAGCGGCGTTGGAACAAGCCCTGCACAAGCTCGGCCTCTGCTTCGACGCCGAGTGCGGCGAGGCGCAGGCGATGAGCCTGCTGCGGCGGGTCAAGCAGGAAACGGCGCTGATCGTCGCGCTGGCCGATCTTTCGGGCGCCTTCGACGTCGTGGCCGCGACCAATGCTTTGTCGCGCGCCGCCGACCGGTTCGTCGCCACCGCCTTGCGCGTGGCGCTGCGGCTGGCGGGCGACAAGGTGAAACTGGCTTCCAGCCACGAGCCGGAGGAGAATTGCGGCCTCGTCATTCTGGCGCTGGGCAAGCATGGCGCGATGGAGTTGAATTATTCCTCCGATGTCGATCTCGTGGTGTTTTATGACTCGCGCGCCCGGCCCTTGCCGCAGGTCCCGGCGCCAAGGCCAACGCTCTGCGGCTGACCCAGCATCTCGTCAAACTTTTGCAGGAGCGCACCGGCGACGGCTATGTCGTGCGCGTCGACTTGCGTTTGCGACCCGATCCCGGTTCGACGGCGCCGGCGGTCTCGCTCGACGCGGCGCGCCATTATTACGAAACGCTCGGCCAGAACTGGGAGCGGGCGGCTTTCATCAAGGCGCGCCCGGTGGCCGGCGATCTGGCGCTGGGCTTTTCCTTCCTGGGCGAGATGTCGGCCTTCATCTGGCGCAAATATTTCGATTACGCCGCCATCGCCGACATTCACGCCATGAAACGGCAGATTCACGCCGCGCGGGGCCATGCCGAAATTGCCGTTGCCGGGCATGATCTCAAACTCGGGCGCGGCGGCATTCGCGAGATCGAGTTTTTTGTGCAGACGCAGCAACTGATTTTTGGCGGCCGCCGCCAGCTTTTGCGGGGCGCGCGCACGCTCGACATGCTGCGGCAATTGCATGCCGATGGCTGGATCACCGCGCAGGCGAGCGATGAACTCAGCCAGGCCTATGTCTTTTTGCGCGCGCTCGAGCATCGCCTGCAGATGCAGAATGACCAGCAAACGCAGCGCCTGCCTGCCGAAGCCCCCGCGTTGAAGGCTTTCGCGCAATTCTGCGGCTATGGCGGCGCAGCGGGTTTTTCAACCGACCTGCTGCATCATTTGCGGGCGGTGGAAAAGCATTACGCCCGCTTGTTCGAGCATGAACCGGGCCTCAATTCCCGCGCCCGCAATCTCGTCTTCACCGGCGTGGCCGACGATCCGGAAACGCTGGAAACCTTGCGCGACATGGGGTTTCGCGATCCCGCCCTGGCCGCCGAAACGGTGCGCGGCTGGCATTTCGGACGCCGCCCGGCGGTGCAGAGCGCCCGCGCCCGCGAGGTGCTGACCGAACTGGTGCCGGCGCTGCTCGAAGCTTTTTCGGCCTCCGGCGACGCCGATTCCGGCTTGCTGGCCTTCGATACCGCCTTGGCGAAAATCAAGGCGGCGGTCGAGCTTTTCTCGCTGCTCAAGTCCAACGCCGCGATGCGCGAATTTTTCGCCGACCTGCTCGGCGGCGCGCCGCGATTGGCGCAGGTCATTGCGCAGACCCCGCATGTGCTGGACGCCGCCATCGACCGGGGCGTTGCCGCAGCGCCGATGGACGAAGCGGCCTTTTCCGAGCGGCTGGCGCGTTTTCACCAAGGCGAACAGACGTTTGAGGGATTTTCTGGACGCCGCGCGGGTTTTCACCGCCGAAGAAAATTTCATGATCGGGCTGCGCCTTTTTTCCGGTCTGATCGAGCCGGACCAGGCGGCGCAGCGCCTATTCAGCCCTGGCCGTGTCCATGGTGCGCGCCTGTCTGGAAAAGGTCGAAACATTTTTCGCCGCCGACCATGGCGTTCCGCCCGGCGGTCGCTGTGTCGTTCTGGGCTTTGGCAAACTCGGGTCGTGTGAGATGACCGCGACGTCCGACCTCGATCTGGTGCTGCTTTACGATTTCGACCCGGAAAAGCCGGAGTCGGACGGGGCCAAGCCCTTGCACGCCATCGTTTATTATACCCGCCTGACCCAAAGGCTGATCGCGGCGCTGACGGCCCCGACGCGGCGCGGCAAGCTTTATGAGGTGGACATGCGGCTGCGGCCATCGGGCCGGCAGGGTCCGCTGGCGACGCAAATCGGCAGTTTCCGCGCCTATCAGTCCGAGCAGGCCGAGGTCTGGGAACACATGGCCCTGACCCGCGCCCGTCCGGTCGCAGGCAACCCGGGACTCGCGGAGGAGGCGCAGGCGATCATCGCCAAAACCCTGTTCCGCCCGCGCGACACGCGAAAACTGGCGAAAGCCGTGCGCGACATGCGCGCGCTGATCGCGCAGGAAAAGGGCGAGTCGCACGGCTGGGATTTAAAACTGGCGGCCGGCGGGTTGCTCGATGTCGAATTCATCGCCCAATTTCTGGCGCTCGCTCATGGCGGCGATTTTCCCGCCCTGCGCGTGACATCGACCCGCGAAATCCTGGCTGCTGCGTTGCGCGAAAAAATCCTCGAAGTGGAAACGGCGGAGCGCCTGAGCGACGCGCTGGCGCTTTACAGCAATGTCATGCAATGGCTGCGGCTGGCGCTCGACGTGGGCGCCGACCCGCGCTCCGCCGCCGAGGGCGTCAAGCGGCGCATCGCCAGCGCCTCCGGCCTGCCGGATTTCGCGCTGCTGGAGCGCGAATTGGCGCTGACCCGCAAGGAGATCCGGCGAATTTTCATGCAGCTTTTGGCTTAACGTCCGCTGCCGCATTGCTTGTGGCGCCTGCGAAAAGACGCGCGTATAAGAGGGCAAACGCCCGCGCTTTTTTGGCGCGCTGGATCATGGATAGCCCGATGACCCGCATTCCCGATTTCTCGACTCTCGCCCTTTCTCCCGACCAGAGCGCCGCGCCGCCGTCATTTCCGGCCGAGCCCTGGCTGACGCCGGAAGGCATCGAGGTCAAGAGCGTCTATGGCCCCGAGGATGTCGAAGGCCTGCCGGCGATCAATTCATATCCCGGCTCCGCGCCTTTTTTGCGCGGCCCTTACCCGACCATGTATGTCAACCAGCCCTGGACCGTGCGGCAATATGCCGGCTTCTCCACGGCGGAAGACTCCAACGCCTTCTACCGCCGCAATCTGGCGGCGGGCCAGAAGGGCCTTTCGGTGGCCTTCGATCTCGCCACCCATCGCGGCTATGATTCCGATCACCCGCGCGTCGCCGGCGACGTTGGCATGGCGGGCGTCGCCATCAACTCGATCTACGACATGCGCACGCTGTTTTCGGGCATCCCGCTCGACCAGATGTCGGTGTCGATGACGATGAATGGCGCGGTGCTGCCGGTTCTCGCGCTCTATATCGTCGCGGCGGAAGAGCAGGGCGTGCCTGCGGCCAAGCTGTCGGGCACCATCCAGAACGACATTCTCAAAGAATTCATGGTGCGCAACACCTATATCTATCCGCCCAAGGCGTCGATGCGCATCATTTCGGATATTTTCGCCTATACGTCGAAAAACATGCCGAAGTACAACTCGATCTCGATTTCCGGCTATCATATGCAGGAAGCCGGGGCGACGCAGGATCTCGAACTCGCCTATACGCTCGCCGACGGCGTCGAATACCTTCGCGCCGGCATCGGGGCCGGGTTTGACCGTGGACCAGTTCGCGCCGCGCCTGTCCTTCTTCTGGGCGATCGGCATGAATTTCTTCATGGAAGTCGCAAAACTGCGCGCCGCCCGTCTGCTGTGGGCCAATCTGGTCAAGGGATTCAATCCGCAATCGGAAAAAAGCCTGCCCTTGCGCACCCATAGCCAGACCTCTGGCTGGTCGCTGACGGCGCAGGATGTCTTCAACAATGTCGTCCGCACCCAGATCGAGGCCATGGCCGCGACGCAAGGCCATACCCAGTCGCTGCACACCAACGCGCTCGACGAGGCGCTGGCGCTGCCGACCGACTTTTCCGCCCGCATCGCCCGCAACACCCAGTTGTTCCTGCAACAGGAATCCGGCACGACCAAAATCATCGATCCGTGGGGCGGCTCCTATTATGTCGAAAAGCTCACCGCCGAACTGACCCAGAAGGCCTGGGCGCATATCCAGGAAGTCGAGGCGCTGGGCGGCATGTCCAAGGCCATCGAGGCGGGCATTCCCAAGCTGCGCATCGAGGAGGCCGCGGCAAAAACTCAGGCGCGCATCGATTCGGGCAAGCAGGCGGTGATCGGCGTCAACAAGCTGCGCCCGACCGACGAAAAGCCGATCGACGTGCTCAAGGTCGAAAACGCCAGCGTGCGCACGCAACAACTCGAAAAGCTCAAGCGTCTGCGCGCCGAGCGCAATGAGGCCGAGACGCAGGCCGCTCTCGAAGCGTTGACCGAAGGCGCGAAAAGCGGCGCCAATCTGCTCGCTCTGGCCGTCGACGCGGCGCGGAAAATGGCGACGGTCGGCGAAATCTCTTATGCGCTCGAAAAGGTGTTCGGGCGCCATCACGCGGAAATCAAGAGCATTTCCGGCGTCTACAAGCGGGAGGCCGGGGTGAATTCGACCGCTATCGCCAAGGTGTTGGCGCAGGTTTCGGCTTTCGAGGAGCAGGACGGCCGCCGTCCGCGCATCCTCGTCGCCAAGGTGGGCCAGGACGGCCATGATCGTGGCCAGAAGGTCATCGCCTCCGCCTTCGCCGATCTCGGTTTCGACGTCGATATCGGGCCGCTGTTCGCCACGCCGGAAGAGGCGGCGCGGCAGGCGGTCGAAAACGACGTGCATATCGTCGGCATTTCCTCGCTGGCGGCGGGCCATCTGACGCTGGTTCCCGCGCTGCGCGATGCTTTGACGAAGGAAGGCCGTCCCGACATCATGATCGTGGTCGGCGGCGTCATTCCGCCGCAGGATTTCGACGCCCTTTACAAGGCCGGCGCCTCCGCGATTTTCCCGCCCGGCACGGTGATCGCCGAAGCCGCGGGCAAGCTCGTCGATCAACTCAACCAGCGTCTCGGCTACGCCAAAGCCGCCGCCGAATGATGTCGGCCGGCGCGGAAGAGGACAGCTTTATCGTCGCCCCGGAAGCCGAGCCGGACGAGACGACCCAGATCATTCTCATGAGCGGTCTGGCTTCCTATAACGAATCGCAGGTCGGCCCCGATCCGGTGCGCCAGCCGCAAAACCATGTCTGCATTGTCGCGCGGGACGGCGAAAGCCGCGTTCGCGGCGGCTTGCAGGGCGTGGCCGTGGGCGCCTGGCTGGCGATCGATCTGGTGTGGGTGGAGGAGGCCTTTCGCGGCCGGGGCCTGGGCTCGCGCCTGCTCGCCGAAGCCGAGGACGAGGGCCGCCGGCGCGGCTGCAAATGGTCCATTCTCGCCACATTCGACTATCAGGCGCCGAATTTCTACTCGCGCCGCGCTTATGTCGAATATGCGCGGATGGAGGATTTTCCCTACGGCCACACTCGGTTCCAGCTGCGCAAGGCGCTGGGGTGACAGACTTTTTGGGACGGCGTCGCCTCGTTCTCGGTGGCTAATGCAACTAAGCTAAATTTCGACGCTTACACAGAAACGTAAATTGAACCCATGGTGTGGGAAAAATGGCGACCAAAAATTTCGATGAGTTTGTAAAAGCTCAGCAGGCCGAGAAACGGACGAATGCGGCTATCGATTGGAATGCCGAGCGAACGCAGTGGCTCGACAATTTCTATTTTGCTTTATAAGCGCATAGAGTCTTTCTTGGCGGCATATATTGTGGCTGGAGAAGCTGAGTGTATGTATCGCGAATTTCAATTGAACGAGGAAAACATTGGCTCCTACGCTGCGCGAGAGCTCATTGTAACAATAGGACTGAAGCAGATAACGTTTACGCCTGTTGGAACATTATTGATTGGCTCCAGAGGGCGAGTTGACGTTCGTGGCCCGGCAGGGAACAGCAGACTGGTCCTGATCAACAAAAAAGCAACTCACGCTCGAGATTTGATTCCGGTGACTATCACATCGGGATCGACTCCTCCCGCTCAGGCTGCTCCGGCGGCGAGAGAACCCATCGAATGGGTGTGGAAGACTGTGTCAACGCCCCCGGAGATGAAATTTACGGAATTTACCAAGGAAGTATTTTTCGAAATGATTTTGGAAGTCGCGAATGGGTAAACAGATCACGTTCGAGATCTCGCAGGGTTTCGATACCAGATATTGCCGCTTACCATGAGGATGCTGATGCGTCCTTGCGATTGTTTTTTACGCGATCAAACCCCAATTTTGGGCTTCGTTTTTTTGGCAAGAACAACGGCGAGATAGCGATCGAATTAGCCGACAGGCTGAACGAAACTGATCTGAGATCGTCGCTTGCTATTTTGAGCCAAATTGAGGCAGCCTTTCGTGTCGATTATGGCCAGCGTTGCAAGACAAACAAAAAAGACGCAGTCTCCAAAGCATTTATTAAGTTGTATAAAAAAAATCGTGAAAGGGTATCGTTGGAAGATCATATCTTGGGCGTATGGCGAGAGAATGAGCCTGAAAATATGCAGCTTTTAAGCGAGCTCAAGGGCGCGTTCAAGTTTCGGCATTGGCTAGCGCACGGTATGTATTGGCAGCCAAACTTGGCGCGCAAATATGACTATCCGGAAATCTATGCGTTGGCGGATAACGTTCTGGAAGCGTTTCCTTTGCTTAAAGAAGCTTAGGCGCACAACA
>CAWFBN010000086.1:0-54339 GCA_963813955.1 uncultured Alphaproteobacteria bacterium
ATCCGCTGCATGGACCCCGTCTGGAACATGAGTTTTGAATTCGGCAATCTTATCGCGTGGAACGAAATACCCAATCAACGCGCCGGCATCTGCTTTTCGGGCGGAAGCGCGGGCGGAATGGTCAAGGGGCCGACTTCGTTGGCCAACTCGACGGGATCGAGGCGGGCGCGGGTGGCGGCCCAGTACTTGGGCGCCAGCTCCAGGTAGCGGTCACGGGGCCACTGGCCGAGGATGCGGAAAAGGTCGCGCAGGTATTCCTCGGGATCGAGGCGATGGAGGCGCGCCGAGGCGATGAGGGAAAACAGGTGGCCGGCGCTGGTGCCGTGGTCGTCGCTGCCGACAAACAGCCATGCCTTTCTGCCCACGGCAATCCTGCGCAAGGCACCCTCGGAATGGTTGTTATCCAGCCGCAGTCTTCCATCGTCGAGGAAACGCATGAGCGCGGTCTTCTGGCGCGAGAGGTACCCCAAAGCGCTGCGCAGGGGGCCGCGAATGGCGCGGACTTTTTCGTATTCGACTTGCACCCATGCGAAGAAAGCCTCGACCAGCGGCCGACTGTGGAGGTTGCGCAGTCGCTTGATCTCGTCGGGCGGCTTGCCTCGCCAGGTTTTCTCCAGCGCATAGATGCGGCTGATGCGAAACAGCCCCTCGCGGGCTATCTCGCTCTTGGTGGTAATGGCGGTCTCCCACAGGCCGCGCCGTCCGTGCGTCCAGCATCCGACTTCAAAGCGCCGATCTTCGACGGAATCCGTCGCGCCGATGCCGTCGGGCGGGCGAAACAGGATGTCGTAGACATTCTTGGCGTCAGCCTGCACGTAGCCTTTGAAGCCCTTGAACATCTCGCCGACCGCCGCACTGGTCTCGCGTGGCGTGAACTCAAAGAAGATGTGGTCGCAATCCGCGATTTGAACGAAAAAGTGACTGTGCCGGCAGGGCTGACGTTTCTTGTCACCGGTGGGAATCGGTTGCACAGCCACGCCGGTCGCGTCGGTCGACAGACAGAACGCGGTGGCCAGCGCCTCCTTGCGCGCCGCCGCGATGACCGTCGCGCCGGCCGTGGCGCCCGCATCTTCGAGCCAGCGGCACATGGTACCCCGGTCGACAGGCGTGCCGTCGCGGCCAAAGCGATCTTCAATGCGGAAAAGCGGCAATCCCTGGAGGTGCTTCTCGGCAATGACGTACGAGAGCAACGAGGGGGCGGCCAGCGAGCGCGGGAACGTCTCGTCCGGCATTGGCGCGGTTGCGATGGTGGCTTCCTTCTCGGCGTTGAGCGTGCGGTACTTCACCCGGGCAATGACCAGACGGCGATGGCCGCCGCGCTGCCAAGCCAGTTTGTAGCTTTCTTCAAATCCAATCCGTTCGGCCTTCCCGGCGCGCACCAACTCGTCGAACACCGGATCGGCGATCTCGACGCGTACTTCGGGAATTTCGACTTTGCTCAGGTTGCGACGACCAGTGGGCTTCTTCTTGTCAGTGGTCTTCGTGCCAGCGTCGGTGCTCGCGCCGGTCCCCGTGTCGCTGGGGTTGGACTCCAATCCCAGCCGGCCTGACAGAGCGTCCAGCGCCGCGAGCTTTTGTCCGAACTCCAGCTCAAGCTGGGTGCTGTCGACCCGCTCGGCCTTGGCAATGAAAATACGCCGGCGCAATAGCTCAAGGTCCTGGCGCAGACGCTCGTGTGAAGCGCGCAGATGGTCGCACTCCTGGGTGAGGTGCTCGACCAGTGCGCGGCTTTCCGCATGAGCGGCCCGCTCTGTTGCGAGCGCCGACTGCAATGCGAGCACCTGGGCAATCAGTGCATCGCTTGTCTGCGTTGCTTGCGGCGTCTCACTCATTGACGAATTTCTTGTAGCGACTTGCGATTGATTTGTCGACCCCCTTTTGTAGAAAAGAATGCTAATTGCGTGCTGTTGTCAGTGCATTTGTGACCGCAGTGGAATTTGCGCCCGCGATGGCCGCTTCTCCACATCAATGCCGTCGAGCAAATCGTCCAGTGTGGCCTCGTCGACCTCAATCGTCGCAGTTTCGCCTGGACGCGGTTCGGGCAAACGGAACGTCCGACGGTCAAGCCGCTTGTAGAACAAACACAGGCCAGAGCCGTCATGGAAAAGCACCTTGATGGCTTCCCGTCGCTTGCCGAAAAATACGAACATTGCGCTGCCGCGAGCGTCGCGCCCCATCCGTTCAGCCACCACGCCCGCCAATCGATCAAAGCTCCAGCGGAGGTCGATTGGCTCGATCCCAATGAAGATCTCGACGCCGTGGGGAATCATCGCCCACCACCCCGCGCCCTACGTGTCTCGATTTCGTCGAGCACCGCTGAAAACGTAGCGCGGTCAAACCCCGGCGGCACGGCGATGCGAATGCCCAATAGCTCGACCGACAACGACACCCTCGTCGCTTCCGCCGCCCGCTCTTGTCTGGGGCCTCGGACCAGCCGCGCTAACGGCACGCTGTCCGTCTTGGCCAGCGCCGGAGCCGGCGTTGCCACCGCTTGCGCAGCACTCGCCGCCGCTTCCGAGCGCATCTTTGCCCTCCAGTACCACAGCTGGTGCGGAGCGAAACCCCGACCCTCAGCGAATTTGACTGCGCTCAGCCCACTCGCTCGCCATTCGCTGACTCGTTCGCTCCACGTCTTTGCATTTGCCATGCGCCCAAACGTGCCCTACCAAGCGACACGCTTCCAGACGGGGTCCGTGCATCGGATACCCAACTACGGCCTGACCAAGGCGGCGACGGGCAAGGAGCCTCCGGCCGATGCCGGTTGGGAAATGAATCCGGCCAAGTGGGACAAGAAGACGACGGACAAGGCGGAGATCAAAAAGATCCTCGAGAAGTCCTTTGCGCATGTGCACGAGGTGATCAGCTCGCTGCCCGATACTGACTTGGATAAGATGGTGACTTTCTTTGGCCACGAGATGTCGGTCCGATCAGTACTGATCATTCTGGTTGGCCACATGAACGAGCACCTTGGGCAAGAAGTTGCCTATGCTCGCGCAAACAAGATCGTCCCGCCCTGGAGCAAGGACGAAAAGATGCCGATGGACGCGAAGAAACCATAGGGTGAGGGGAGACAAGGCTTCGAGCAAGGAGCCTGAGTTCCGTGGGCGCTGGCCCTCACCCGCCGACCTTCGGTCGTCGGCCTCTCCCGCTGCGCGGGCGAGGCGATACGGCCGCTGCCGCGTCCGAAAAACAGAAGTCCTTGTGTCGAAACGCGAGTCACGCTCCAGAAGTGCGAACAAAGATTTGGGTAAGGATGAGGCTCTCGCGGGGCGAGGGAATCGGACAATGCCCAGGCGTCGCAACTCTTGGATTTCACGGCTGGATCAAACTGTTCGGCGTTCCAGTCGACCAGCGCAAACAGAGGGAGATCGCGCCCCAGCTACGCCTCGACGAGCAGCACCAGCGTCTCGGCCAGCACTCCGTCGTGCGCCATCGCCTCGGCGGCACCCGGGGTGCCCATCGCGGTCTTGAGAGCATTCATATCAGGAACCTCCATCAGCACCGCGACGCGCGTCGGATTCTGCGGGTCGACGAATTCACGAATGCCAGTGACGCCGAGGGGGCCGAAAAACTTCTCGCGCATGGGCGAGGCGAGCCAATGCTTGGTGTCCTTCACTTGATGATAGCCGATGACGGTTGGCATACTCCACCTCCTACGCAACGCACCTGCCGGCGCCGCAAACGTCTTTGGAAGACTTCACCGTTAGTTTGATTCCCCACCTCGCCAAAGGGTGCTGCGTTTTGCCACCGCCCTGGGGATCGGACCACGCCAGTGTCGGAAGAAGATTGGCCTTCGGAACGGCCGCAACGACTCGGCCTCATTTCGACGAAGCCCGAAGCGTTCAAGGCGCTCTTTCCGAATGGGCTCGACGCCCTTCGTATCTTAGACAGCAGCCCAGACCCCGACATCTTGCCGGAAGCCCCAGGTTCACACCTGGCAACGCCTTGAGATTGCTTGAAGTGAGCGATTGGGGGCGGCCCTAGCAGCGCGGAATCCGCCATCCGCCAGTGCTTGCGAAAAACGTTGCAAGGCGGGAAGCTGCAGCTGAATACGAAGTCGACGGACGAATCATGGATCGGACCAAAGAAGAACAAGTGGCTCCCGACCGCATCCGGCAAGCACAGGAGCGACTAGACCTCTTCATGGAGGCACATGAAGGGGTCTAGACGAAAGAGCGAACCGCAGACGGCCGAACCAGGAAGGACAATACGAACGCAGCATCCCCGCAATGTGAGAGTCATCCCGAGGTCGCGCGACTTTCATTAATTCGTCATTGCGAGCTCACGCCCAATGGTTCTCCTGAAGAAGTGCGTGTGCATGATTTCATCATTCCAGAGCTTGGACGCGCGGCCTCCTACGGCGTCTATGATATCGGCGAAAACGCCGGCTGCCGATCTTGGAATATCCCGAGGTCGTAGATGCCGTTCTGCGAAACGATGGAGGTGAGCAGCGGCGCATTCGCCGACGAGTTGGCGCGGCTGATACGGCCTGAAATCGGCGCCTTCACATGGGCGTGGTCGAGGTCGATCCGCGCTTGCCGCAGTTCCGCTTCCGCCGCCTTGATGTCGGCCTCGGCGACGCTGGCGGCGTTGGCGCGGGTGTCGAAATCGCGCTGCGTGAGCGTCTGGTTGCCGATCAGGCTTTTGGCCCGGTCGAGATCCTTGCGGCTGCATCCGCGCGCGCCGCCGCCGGCTTCAAAGGGTTGCGGATCGATCACCACCAGCACCTGACCAGACTGAACAGTCTGGCCGTCGTGGCGGCCTCAGCGCAGGCCGCCGGTGACGTGCAGCGTTTCGCCGGTGACGTAAGCCGCGCGTCGGAGACGAGGAACAGCACCGGACGGGCGATCTCCTCGGCCGTTCCGACCCTGCCGATCGGCGTGACGGATTCGATCCAGCCGCGCATGTCGCCCTGATCGAGGCCCGCGGACTTGACGCCCTCCGTGACGATCATGCCGGGATTCACGGCATTGACGCGGATGTTGCGCGACGCCAGTTCCTTGGCCAGCACGGCGGTGATCGCGTCCACCGAAGCCTTGGTGGCGGAATAGACCGCCGAATTCGGCGGCAGGATCGTAGAGACGCCCGAGCTGATGTTGACGATCCCGCCGCCTTCGGGACGGAAATGGCGCGCGGCCTCCTGCGTGGTCAGGAGCAGGCCGAGCACGTTGAGGTTGAACTGCCTGTGGAAATGGTCCGGCGTGATCTGGTCGAGGGCTGCGAATTCGTAAACGCCGGCATTGTTGACGAGAAGGTCGATGGGTCCAAACGTCTCGACCGCCAGCGCCACGAGTTTTTTCGCGCCGTCGGGCGCGCCCAGGTCGGCTTGCACGGCGATCGCCTTGCCGCCGGCGGCGGCGATGTCGGCGACCACCTTGTCGGCGCCCGCGCGGTCGGAACCGTAGTTCACCGTGACCGCCGCGCCCGCGCCGGCGAGCGTTGGCGATTTCCGCGCCAATGCCTTGAGGCGCCGGTGACGATGGCGTGCTTGCCAGAAAGCGTCTAAGTCATGCTGATCTCCTGTCGTTGTAGTTGACCAGTCAGTAAGTTAAAGCTCCGAAAAAGGCCGCCGTGGCGGCCTGTTCGCCGCCGGGCGGGGTCAGGCCGCGCGGTCGGCCGGCGCCGTCGAGGCCGAGCGTCCGCAACATGCCGTCCCTAAGGTCGCGCCGGAGCGGTTCGAGATCGTTCTCGATCCGCGCCAGCATCACGCGGCCCATGATGTAGGTAAAGAGTTCGTCCGCCTTGGCCTTGACGTCGTCGTCGCGGGAAGCAAGCCCTCCGCGACGAGATCGCGGATGACATTCGCGTAATAGCGGGTCTTGTGGCGCCGTTGCTCGTCAATTCGCGCGGATTTCCGGTTCCTGCGCCCCCATTTCCGAGCCGAGCGCGGCACACGGGCAGCCGCAGACATGGCCATAGCGGTGCGCCGCCTCCTGCTGGCTGTCGTAGACGAAGGCGGCGAGGTCGTCGATGCGCTGGAGCGGCGGCGTCGCAGCGAAAAGATGTGGTCGTAGGTCGCCCGCAAGTCCCGGTCCGCCTCGTCCATCGCGGCCACGGCGAGGTCGGCCTTGGACGGGAAGAAGTGATAAAAGCTGCCCTTGCGCACATCCGCGGCCTTGCAAATGTCGCCCACGCTGACCGACCCGTAGCTGCTGCGCCAGATCAATCCAGCGCGGCGGCGATCAGCCGTCTCTTGGTGTCAGGAATTTGCTCGCCCATCATTGGCTCCGCGACTGAGGCTAATTTGGGGCAGTTGACCTGAATAGTCAAGGGTTCGCCGCTGGGTTGCCGGCGCGTCGAGCACCAGAGCTTGGCGGGACCTGGGCGCCCTGAAGGTTGTCGTCAAAGGAGGGAGAATGCGACATCTTGAGCGAACGCGCGTTGAGGCGAGGCAGGTCGGGCTCGAATGAACTCAACGCTCTGGCATGCGGCGGAGGAAACCTGTGACTGCAAAGCGAGACTTTCCGGTTCATAAGGTCCGGCGCTATCTGGAGCCGGGCCCGATCGTGCTCGTCTCCTCGCGCTGGCGCGGCAAGGCGAACATCATGACCATGGGCTGGCACACGGTCATGGAGTTCACGCCGTCGCTCGTCGGCTGCGTCATCTCCGGCGCCAACCACAGCTTCGACATGATCCGCAACAGCCGGCGAGTGCGTCATCAACCTGCCGACGACAGAGCTGACCGACGTCGTGGTGGGCATCGGCAACTGCTCGGGCGCGGAGGTCGACAAGTTCGAGAAGTTCGGGCTGACGCCGGAGACGGCCGAGCGGTGAAGGCGCCGCTGATCGAGGAATGCCACGCCAACTTCGAATGCCGGCTCCACGACGACGCCTTGGTCGACAAATACAACTTCTTCATCTTCGAGGTCGTGAAGGCGCATGTCGCGCCGTCGCCGAAGCACCCCGAGACGCTGCACTACACCGGCGACGGCGTGTTCGTCGTGGCCGGGCGAGGTCGTGACAAGCGGGCGCTGTTCCGACCGGAGATGCTCAGCCTCGACTGAGCGATATGACCGGCTTTCGGTTCAGCCGGCTCACCATCAATGAAGCGAATCGAGCGGCTCTCGCGCACGCGTGGTTTCGACATCTGTTGTTCCCGCACAATCGGCGGTTCCAGGGCGCCGTGGTGGCCACAACGAACCTTGAAGGATCGGTCTGGACCTGGTGGCGCGAGGACGGCAAGTTTCACATGAGAAAACGGCGACCATTCCGGCCGAACCCACGCCAAAGGAGAACTTGCCGTCGCTGCTGCGGCTGGGTCACCTCGAACAAGGTGCTCCCGATACGGTAACGATCGCCGATGCACACCTCGTCGTCGAGCAGACCGTCGACAGTAAAAGTCTGGCCGAACTGCCCGTAAGCGAAATCGGTACGGCCGAGTTTGCCTCGCCAGAAGCGATAGGAGTCGATCTGATAGACGAAGACGGCGCGGTGTTCGCCGCCGTGCCCCGCCACATCGCCTTGACCGTCGCCATCCACGTCGAGCCGCCGGCGGCCCTGAACCGGCTGTTTCCAGATTGCGGTGTGGACCGTCCGCCCCTGCCAAATCAGCGTGGGGAAGCCCCACATTCAAGGACAGCAGGTGCGCCGACCTTCTACGAAGCCCGGGCCGCGAAGCGGCGCGCCTTTTTCTGCACGGCTGGCCCATCAGCGTCTGCGCGGCGGGGCCGGAGGAATGGGGGGGCTGCCCTGTGATCAACAGTCCGTCGCTGACGACGTGAGGCGTCCAGTTCGCCGTTTTCGAGAACACCGCGCCCAGCTTCAACATCTCGTCTTCGACGAGAAACGGCACGACCCTGGTGAGGCCACTTCTCCTCCTCGCCGTCGGTAAAGCCGGTGACTTCCTTGCCCTGAACCAGAAGCTTGCCGTCCGGGCGTCTTGACGTGCCTCAGGGCTCCGGTCGAGTGGCAGACGATGCCGATCGGTTTGCCGGCGGCGACGAAGGACTCGATCAGCCTGATGGAGTTCTTGTCTTCAGCGAGGTCCCACATCGGGCCGTGGCCGCCAGGGTAGAACACCGTATCGAAATCCTCCTGCCTGACGCTGTCGAGGCGAAGGGTTTCGTCGAGTTGGGCTTCCGCGGACGCATCCTCCTCGAACCGGCGCGTGAGGTCGGTCTGGAAATCCGGGCTCGTTGCTCTCAGGGTCGAGCGGCGGCCGCCCGCCTTTGGGAGATGCGAGCGAGACCTCGACGCCGGCGTCCTTGAACGTGTAGTAGGGCGCTGCGAGTTCTTCGAGCCAGAAGCCCGTCTTGCGTCCGGTGTCGCCCAGTTGGTCGTGGGAGGTGAGAACCATCAGCACTTTCATGACTGTCTCCTCTGCTTGTTTGCCTTTGCTCGTTTGCAATTCCGTGGACCGCCAAGGCTGTTCAACGCTCTCTACTGAGGCCCAGATGCAACAGTTTTGAAGGTCTTTGATGCGGAAGGGGCGGCGGACGATTCCTCCGGGCGAAAAAGTCTGAATCTATGTGAGGCGACCGAATCAATCGGAGGTCGCCTTGAAGTCTCTTCAGCCGTTTCTCGCGCTACTCGCCACAATCCCCGACCCGCGCCGCGCGGAGGGCAAGCTCTATCAGTTGCCGCACGTGTTGCTGTTTTCCATTTTCGCCATCGTCAGCGGCGCCAATTCGTATCGGGGCATCCAGACGTACTTCAAGGCGCATCGGCAGGCGCTGAACAAAGCCTTCAAGATCAAATGGAAGAGGGCGCCAGCGCATACGGCCATCCGCTATATTTTGCAGGGCCTCGACGCCACGGATGTGGAAAAGGCCTTTCGCGAACACAGCGCCAACCTCAACCGCGCGCCCGATGGCGCCGAGGTCTGCGTCATCGCGTTCGACGGCAAGACGCTGAAGGGCAGCTTCGACAATTTCAACGACGCCAAGGCCAAACAGGTGCTCAGCGCGTTCGCGGTCGATGCGGCGCTGGTGCTCGCGCACATCGAAATCGATGAGAAATCCAACGAAATCCCGGCCGTGCAGAAGCTGCTGGCCGAACTCGACGTTGCCGGACGCATTGTCACGTGCGACGCCATGCACGCGCAAAAAAACCTTTGAAGCCGCCGCCGCCGCCAACGCCCATCTGATTGTTCAGCTCAAGGACAATCAGCCGACCCTGCGCCACGAGGTCGAAGCCGTCTGCGCGACCGCCAAGCCCCTGTCGAGCGAAAAGCGTGTCGACAAGAACCGGCGCAATCGCCACGAAACCCGAGCCGTCGCCGTGTTCGAAGCCAAGCCGGCGGTCACTGGAACGGAATGGGAGCCGCATGTGGCGGCAATCATCCGGGTCGAGCGCACGGTCCTCCATTTCCTGCCCGCCACAGGACACTGGAAGCCCAGCTGCGAAATCTCGTTCTATCTGTCCAGCCGCCCCATCGCAGCCAAAACCGCCGCCGCCGCAGTCCGCCAGCATTGGGCGATAGAGACCACATCCCATTACACGCGGGATGTCACCTTTGGCGAAGACGCATCAAGAATCCGAAAAAATCCCGGCGTCTTCGCCAGATTGCGCAGCTTCGCCTACAATATCCTGAAGTGCAATCAAACCGACACGACCCCACAGGACCGCCTCGCCGCCGCGTTCGGCGGCCTCAAATCAATGCTCGCAATGACATTCAGTAGAGAGCATTGAACAGCCTTGGCGAAGGGGATAAGCCGCTTTCAGAGATGGCTACCAATAGTTATAGCCTGCGCTAACCGGATAGGCATATTTAAGAAATACATTTACCTTATGAGAGAGGATACGGGCGCGCCATCTTCATGCGACGCTACCGAGTTATTCAATTGGCGTGTTGATCAACTAAGTTATGCAGATGCTAATTCATTAGATTTTGTATTTGATGGAAGGCCGATTTCCTATACATCAACACCAAGAAGCGAGCAGGATGTGATTGCATTATTCCATGAGTTAGTCGGAGTAGGGTTTTTTAAAGGATATAAATTCATAGGTACTTCGCAGAATGACAAATACGATAGTTGTTTCCGCACGGCTTATAATGGTGGCAATGAATTCGCGTATGATGCAAACAAGACGCCACTCGGAGTGGGTAGTGCGCATTTAAATCAACGCCTGTCTGCGCCGCTCGTATTAGAATTCAAATACGACTTGGACGGCTTGATTGCGGACTTTGAGAAAGAAGTCAAATATGACAGCGAAATTGACTTGGTGGTTTGTTGGGAGATTGGTCGAGCATTCGAGGAGAGGTGCAGGATTAAGAGCCTTTTGCTGGGGGAAGAAGGGTGCTATCGCCAGTACTTCGGCAGCACGCATGCGCTTTCTTACGAGCGCCAAAAGCGTTTCGAAATCATCGCCATTAGAGATATTATAGACTATGCTGGACAGCCAGAATCTCGTAATGGCCGATCATAAATCTCGCTATCGAGACTAATTGAATTACTGATGGGTGCTGGCGTCCATTGTCATAAAAGGCGGCTGACATCTTTGAAGATTTCGCCTTCCAGCACACATTATAACGCATAGGGGCCGGCGCAAAAAAGGAGCGCCCCGAGGGACGCTCCTGCTGTCGCTGACATTGCCTGACGGCCAGAAGGGGCGGCCACGAGCGCCTTCAATCCTTGCTTGCCGGGCCGGCTTACGCCGGCTGTTCGGCGCCTTCAGCCTTGGCTTTGGCTTCGAGGTCTTCGCCGGTGGTCTGATCGACGACGCGCATCGACAGGCGCACCTTGCCGCGATCGTCGAAGCCGAGCAGCTTCACCTTGACCTTGTCGCCTTCCTTGACGACATCGGTGGTCTTGGCGACGCGCTGGCTCGACAGCTGCGAGATATGAACCAGACCGTCCTTGGCGCCGAAGAAATTGACGAAAGCGCCGAAGTCGGTGGTCTTGACCACGGTGCCTTCGTAGATCAGGCCGATTTCCGGATCGGAGGCGATGGACTTGATCCAGGCGATCGCCGCCTTGATCGAATTGCCGTCGCTGGACGCGATCTTCACGGTGCCATCGTCGTCGATGTTGATCTTGGCGCCGGTCTTTTCGACGATCTCGCGGATCACCTTGCCGCCCGAACCGATCACTTCACGGATCTTGTCGGTGGGGATTTTCAGCGTCTCGATGCGCGGCGCGAACTCGCCGAATTCGGCGCGGGCGTTGGTCAGCGCCTTGGCCATTTCGTGGAGAATATGCAGACGGCCGTCCTTCGCCTGGGCGAGGGCGACCTTCATGATATTCTCGGTGATGCCGGCGATCTTGATGTCCATCTGGAGCGAGGTCACGCCCTCCTCGGTGCCGGCCACCTTGAAGTCCATGTCGCCGAGGTGATCCTCGTCGCCAAGGATGTCGGACAGCACGGCGAAACGTTCGCCTTCAAGGATCAAGCCCATGGCGATGCCCGCGGTCGGCCGCTTGAGCGGCACGCCGGCGTCCATCAGCGCCAGCGAGGCGCCGCAAACCGTGGCCATCGACGAAGAGCCGTTGGATTCGGTGATCTCCGACACGACGCGGATCGTATAGGGGAATTCCGCCGCCGTCGGCAGCATCGGATGGATGGCGCGCCAGGCGAGCTTGCCATGGCCGATTTCGCGGCGGCCGGGCGAACCCATGCGGCCGGTTTCACCCACCGAATAGGGAGGGAAGTTGTAGTGGAGCAGGAAGTTTTCCTTATACGTGCCTTCCAGCGAGTCGATGTATTGCTCGTCCTCGCCGGTGCCGAGCGTAGCGACGACAAGGGCCTGCGTCTCACCGCGCGTAAAGACCGCCGAGCCATGGGTGCGGGGCAGGATGCCGACCTGTGACAGGATCGGACGCACGGTGCTCAAGTCGCGGCCATCGATACGGAGGCCGGTGTCGAGCACGTTCCAGCGCACCACCTTGGCTTGCAGGTCGTGGAAGGCTTCCCCCACTTTCTGCTTGTCGAATTTGGGCTCGGCGCCTTCGGGGAACAGGGCGGCGTTGACCTTGGCCTTGACCGCGTCCACCGCCTTGTAGCGGTCCTGCTTGGCGGTGATCTTGTAGGCTTCGCGGAGTTCCGCCTCGGCGACTTCCGTCACCGCCTTTTCGATCTCGCTCTTGTCGGCGATGGCCAGATCGCGCGGCTCCTTGGCGGCGCGTTCCGCCAGACGGATGATCGCCTCGATCACCGGCTGGAAGCCGGCGTGGCCGGCCATGACGGCGGCGAGCATGGTTTCTTCGGAAAGCTCCTTGGCCTCGGACTCGACCATCAGAACGGCGTCGGCGGTGCCGGCGACGAAGAGGTCGAGGTCGGACGTCTTGGCTTCGTCAACGGTCGGGTTGACCTTGAGTTCGCCATTGATATAGGCGACGCGGGCGCCGCCGACCGGGCCCATGAAGGGAATGCCGGAAATCGTCAGGGCGGCGGAAGCGGCGACCATGGCCAGCACGTCCGGATCGTTTTCCAGATCGTGGCTCAGAACGGTAATGACGACCTGGGTCTCATTGCGATAGCCCTCGGGGAAAAGAGGGCGGATCGGCCGGTCGATCAGGCGGGAGAGCAGCGTTTCGCGCTCGGAAGGGCGGCCTTCGCGCTTGAAATAGCCGCCCGGGATGCGCCCGGCGGCGAAAGCCTTTTCCTGGTAGTTGACGGTCAGCGGAAAAAAGTCCTGGCCCGGCTTGGCCGACTTGGCCGAGACGACAGTGGCGAGCAGCGTGGTCTCGCCATAGGAGGCGAAAATCGGCGCCGTCGGCCTGACGGGCGATGCGCCCGGTTTCCAGCACGAGCTTGCGCCCGCACCAATCGATTTCCTCGCGATGTATTTCGAACATGTATCTTCGTCTTTCTTGGGTTGGACGAAGCACGAAACCATGAGCAAGACGGTGAGACGCCGCCCGAAACGGCGTCTGACAATCCTGCCATGGCCCGGATGCTTCGTCCGGATGGGCGGACGGCCCCTGCCGTCCCTCCCGAACAGTCGCGCAATGTTACACACGAACTGGGAGAAAACGCGGCCGGACGAGCCGGCCGCGAAAAATCAGCGGCGCAAAGAGCTTAGCGGCGCCAAATACTTAGCGCAGAACTTAACGGCGCAAAGAAGTCAGCGACGAATGCCGAGGCGTTCGATGAGCGAGCGGTAGCGCGGTTCGTCGTGCTTCTTGACATAGTCGAGAAGCTGGCGACGCAACGAGACCAGCTTGAGCAGTCCGCGACGTGAATGATTGTCCTTCACATGCGACTTGAAATGCTCGGTCAGGTTGGTGATGCGGTGGGTCAGAATGGCGACCTGAACTTCCGGCGAGCCGGTATCGCCCGCCTTGAGGCCGTATTCCTTGATGAGCTCTTGTTTGCGCTCGGCAGTGATCGACATCGGTGGTCCTTTCGATGGTTTGGCGATGAGGCCGGCCGCTCCGGGATGTCGTCCAGCGCGGTCACGCGTCATCGCTCCGGGCGAAAAAACCTTCACCCGGATCGCGCGCTTATACACTAATCGTTCGAAAGCGCCAGTGGATAAGGCGTTTTGCAGGCAAATGGCGTAAAAACATGCTGTCTTTAAATCAATCCAATGGTTAAGCTATCCTCGGTTCCAAGGCTGCTTGTCGCCGGTTGGACTAAATTCTCTTTTGGAGATCGCGCATGATAAATTTGCTTTCACAGTACTGGGGCTGGCTGGCGGTCATTTTTGCAATCGGCCTGCTCAGCGGCCTGATGGCCCATGACGGCGGCGCGTCGCGTCGCTGGGTTTTTGTTGTCTGGGCGGTGGTCGCCGCGGCCGTCGGCGCCTTCTTCGCCCTCGTGGGCGCGCTCGGGGCCGGATGGATCGTCACGGGCCTCGCTTCGTTGATCGCATTCGTGCTCGGCGCCCTGATCGGCGGCAGGGGCCGCGTGGCCGGCTTCTGGTGGGGGCCATTTATTATCGCCGCCTTGATCTGGCTGTCTTCGCAATATCTGTTCGGCGTTAACGCCGCCAAGCTCGAGGCGAGCCAACCGGCCACGATTTCGCTGGCCGACAAAAAGGCCGCCGCGATCACCGCAGCCAAGGCGCTGCCTGACAGCGGCCCGCTCTCCGCTGGCCAATGCCAGACGGCGCTCGCCGGCCTGATCGCTAACGAAAACGTCCAGTTTGAGACCGGTAGCGCCAAGGTTTCGGATGCGTCCGGCAAGTTGATCAGCGCGATCGGCGCGGTTCTCGTCCGCTGCCCGTCGACGGTGACCATTGAAGTGGCCGGTTTCACCGACACGGTCGGCGATACGGCGACAAACAAGCCCTTGTCGCAACATCGTGCGGAAGCGGTCGTCGATCTGCTTAAGTCCGGCGGCGCCCTGCTGATCGCCTCGCAGCGGTCGGTTATGGTGAGGAAAAGCCCCTCGCGCCGAACGACACTGAAGAAGGCCGCGCCGAAAACCGCCGCATCGAATTCAATGTGAAGTGAATTTTGCCATAAGGTTCTCGCGCTGACGTCGCCCCGACCCGCAAAACGGGTCGGGCTTCACTTTTTCGCCTCCGCCCATGCCAGGTCTGGCTGAACCGGAGCGGCTTCGAATTTTTCCTGCCAGCCTTCGACGCCGTCGCGAAACCAGTAAACATGGGCATAACCGCGCATGACCAGCCTTTTAGCGGCGTTCCAACTGCCCCAGCATTTGGGATGGCAGAACACCACGATGGGCTTTTCCTTGCCGCCGCCGGTCAGGCCGGCGAGTCTCCCATCGAACCGGCTTTGAAACTCGGCACTTGCATTTCCCTGACCGGCGCCCGCAAGCCAGATCGCGCCCGGAATGGACATATGGATCGGTCGCCACAGCGCGTCCGGCGCCATGTTTTCCGGCTTTATTGGTGTTTGCGCGACGTCGAGCAGCAGCGCGCCGCCTCTGCTTCAATGTCGCGACGGCCTCCGCATCGACAACCTGCGCGCCCGCCAGCGTCCTCGGCGTCTCGCCCTGCATCGGTCCGTCCCAAAAGTCTTGGGGCTCGGCGACCTCGGCGGCGGCGCAAGGGCGGCGGACGTGATGACAAGAAGCGCCAGCAGGCCGCCGCCTAAGCGCTCATCTCAGTTGGTCGCGCTGGGAGGGACAAAATCTTGCCGCCAGTGGCCGCCGTCGGTGTCATGGACCTCGACCGACACCGGGCCGGCCGGTTGCGGCACGAAGTTGAAGGACAGCACGGGATTGGTCGCCAGCGACAAGCTGGCTTCGAGATCGAAAACCAGCACGGCGCCGTCCTTGACCGTGATCCTGTCGATAAAGCGCGCCGGCGTCGTCATCCGCGTGACCTGATTCATCTGCATGCCATTGAAATTGGGATGCTTCACCATCAGCGTCGCCTCGGCGGGCGCGCCGGGGACGACGACGCCGGAAAATTTCAGGCGCATCTCGCCCATGCCTTTGGTCGCCTCTTCGTCGCTTTCGCCCATCGGCGCGGAACAGCCGCCCGAGGCCTTGACGAATTTCACGTCCTCGACCAGACGGCCATCCGGCAACACCGCGACCGAATGAACATTGGTGTAGCTGTTCACCCGCACGCGCAGTTTGACGACATGGGGATCGGCGGCCGGCCCGAAAATGAAATGGGCGGCGACGGGCGCGGGATTGTCGTCAATGATCAGGTAAAGCTCCTTGACCCGCTCGCCGCCGCCGAGCGTGATCGTCATCGGCACGAGCGACGCGTCTTCGGCGCGGATCGGCGCCTCCAGCGTGACAATTTTGCGGTCCGGCGTCGCGGTCCGGCCGTCGAACACCGATTTTTCGAGATCGCGCCAGCGAGCTTCGCGGGCGGGGGGGCTGTCGGCGAGTCATCGGCGGCCATCGCGGGCGTCCCGGCCGCGAGGGAGGCGAAAAGAAGACCGAGGACCGCGGTCCGGCGGGGAATCATGTTCATGCGTCCTCCTATTGCCATTCAAGTTCGCGATAGGCCTCGGTGACATTGCGCCGGTTGTAATCGTCGAACAATGTCCAGCGAGTTTTCTCCGAAAGGGCGACCGTCTCGATGGCGCGTTCGATTGTGCCGTTGCGGTCAATCTCGGCGCGGACGCCGTCGCGCAGGATTTTCAGGTAGCGCAGCAGTTTTTCCGAGGCGGAAGGGAAATCGACCGTCAACGGGCCGTGACCCGGAACGGTCTTGCCAAAGCCTTGCGCCTGGAGCGCCTCCAGTTCGGCGATCCAGCCGGTCAGGCTGCCGTCGAGCGAGGGCATACGTTCGACGAAAAGCAGGTCGGCCGGCAGGAACAACCCGCTCGCGCGATCGAACATCGAGAGGTCCGAAGTGGTATGCGCGGGCTTGTGCGCCTGCAGCGCCACCACGCGGCCGCCGAGATCGATCTCTTCCCGCGCCGCCACGATTTTCGTGGGCATAACCACCGGTCCGACATTGGCTTCGCCCAGAACAGCGATCAGCCGCTGGCGATAAAAATCGCCGCGCGCCGCCAGCGCCGGGCCAAGTTTGGCGTGGCCGATATAGGCGGGCGCGTCGTCAAGGAAAGCCCCGGCGCCGAAAACATGATCGGGATGCACATGGCTCAGGACGACATATTTGATCGGCTTGGCGGTTTTGTCCCGGATGGCTTTGCGAAGCCACACGCCGTCCGCCAGACTGCCGCCGCTTTCGGTCACCAGCACCGCGTCATCGCCGACGATGAAGCCGATATTGGCGATGGCGTCGAGGTTTTCCGGGCTCGCATCCCGATCCACGCCGCGTCGCATGAAGACGGCGGGCGCGATTTCCTCGAGGGCGAAATTTTCGGCGCGGGCCAGCGACGGGAGGCAACACAGGCAGGCGCCGCCGAAAAAGGCGTCTCGACGCGTCAATCGACCGAACCCGCGCGCCAGCGGCATGCGATCCTCCCAATTCCTTTGCGCCAGCCTATCATTGCGGTGTGTCGCGTCGCAAAGTTCGCGCGAAGAAATATGAGAAAGAAATAAGGCGCCTAGAACGGCAGGTTGAAGACGCGATTGGGCACGAACTCGCCCCGTTCGACCAGACCCGAGGCGATGACCACGCCCGAGCACACGGCATAGGCCGCGCCTTCCGCCGGCGCGTCGCGTCCGCGCAGGATCACCGACTGGCCGCGCCGCAACCGCGCGGCGCCATTGCTGTCGAGCAGGATGCAGGGCAATTCGGACAGGCCGGCCTCGACGCTCAGCAAGGCGTCCGGCGCCTCATCCGGGGCGTCCAGCAATTCGGCGAGGGTCGAGGAATTCGGCTTCGAAAAACGGCCCGACGCGGGTGCGGCGCAGGGCGATGACATGGCCGAAGCAGCCCAGCGCGCGGCCGAGATCGCGGGCGATGGCGCGCACATAGGTGCCCTTGCCGCATTCGGCCTCCAGCACCGCGCAGTCGGGCTCGCAAGCCACCAGACGCAGCGCATGGACGTTGATCGGACGCGGCGCGAGATCGACGATTTCGCCGTCGCGCGCCAGATCATAGGCCCGCTCGCCATTGACCTTGATCGCCGAGAAGGCTGGCGGACGCTGCATGATTTCGCCGGTGAAATTCGGCAGCAACGCTTCAATCGGCAGCCCCGTCCGGGCGGGCGTCGCTGGTCTGCGTCACCTTGCCTTCGGCGTCGTCGGTGTCGGTTTCCGCACCCCATAACACGGTGAAGCGATAGGCTTTTTCGCCGTCCTGCACGAAGGGGACGGTCTTGGTCGCCTCTCCGAAAGCAACCGGCAGCACGCCGGAAGCCAAGGGATCGAGCGTGCCGGCGTGGCCCGCCTTCTTGGCGTTGAACAGGCGCTTGAGTTTCGACACAGCCTGGGTCGAGGTCAGGCCGACCGGCTTGTCGAGCACGATCCAGCCATTGACTTCGACGCGGGTGGAGCGGGGCGCGCTCAAACTCCGGCGCCCTCGTCGGGCGCGGACGGCTCCGTCTTCGAACCCTCGGCGTCAGATCCTTCGGCGTCCAACTCGCCTTCGAAAGATCCTGCGCCACTTTCGGCGTATTCAGCAAGGCGTCGATCCTGGCGGAATTGACAAAACTCTCGTCGACTTTGAAGCGGATGTCGGGCGCGAATTTCAGATTGATCTGCTGAGCGATTTCGCCGCGCAAGAATTTCTTGTGGCGGTCGAGAACGGCGACGATCGCGTCCTGGGACTGGCCGCCGAGCGGCATGACGTAGATGGTGGCGAGCTTGAGATCCGGACTCATCTTGACGGATGGCACGGTCACCACCAGCCCCGCGAGATCGGGATCATTGATTTCGCCGCGCGACAATAGTTGCGCCATGGCGTGACGGATCAACTCAGCCACGCGCAACATGCGCTGGCTGGGATCGCCGCCTTTTTGATGCGACCTGGACATTTTTGCCTCTTGAAAACGCCGCCGTTTTTTTTCGCGCGGCCGAAACCCGCACCGGGCGACCGGTCAGCCGCCACCGCCCCGTGGGGGCGGCTAGGAGCGAACGCGACGCCGAGCTTATGCGAGGGGCGCCGCCCGCATTTTTGCGGGCGGCAATGCATTAGAGACTCCGCTTGATCTCCTCGACGCGGTAACATTCGATGACATCGCCCGCGCGCATGTCCTGATAATTCTCGAAGGCCATGCCGCATTCCTGGCCCGCCAGCACTTCCTTGACCTCGTCCTTGAAGCGCTTGAGGGTCGAGAGCTTGCCTTCGTGCACCACCACATTGTCGCGGATCAGGCGCACATGCTGGCCGCGTTCGACAGTGCCGTCGGTGACGCGGCAGCCGGCGACCTTGCCGACCTTGGAAATATTGAACACTTCCTGGATGAGCGCATTTCCGAGCATGGTTTCGCGCATGGTCGGGGCCAGCAGGCCGGACATGGCCGCCTTCACGTCATCCACAAGATTGTAGATGATGTTGTAATAGCGAATCTCAATGCCGATCTGTTCGGACAATTCGCGCGCTTCCTTGTGGGCGCGAACGTTGAAGCCGATGACCGCCGCCTTGGAGGCTTCAGCCAGCGCAATGTCCGATTCACTGATGCCGCCGACGCCGGCGTGCACGATGCGCGCCATCACTTCTTCCGTGCCCAGTTTTTCGAGCGCGGCGATGATGGCTTCGACCGAACCCTGCACGTCGCCCTTGATGACCAGCGGGAATTCCTTGCGCCCCGCGGTCTTGATCTGGCTCATCATGTCGGCCAGCGACGCGCGGGCCGATCCGCCGCGCGCGGCGGCCTGATCGCGCTTCTGGCGCTCGCGATATTCGCTGATTTCGCGGGCGCGGGCTTCCGACTCGACAACCGCGACGCGGTCGCCTGCCTCGGGCGCGCCGGAAAAGCCGAGAATTTCAACCGGGAAGGACGGGCCAGCCTGGACGCAATTGCGTCCCTGGTCGTCGATGAGGGCGCGCACGCGGCCCCATTGCGAGCCGGCCACAACAATGTTTCCAACTGCAAGCGTGCCGCGCTGCACCAGGACGGTGGCGACGGGGCCGCGTCCGCGGTCGAGCCGCGCCTCGATGACCGTGCCTTCCGCCGGGCGGTCGGGATCGGCGTGGAGGTCGAGAACTTCCGACTGCAGCGAGATGGCTTCGAGCAGCTTGTCGAGATTGGTCTGCAGCTTGGCCGAGACTTCGACTTCGAGCGTGTCGCCGCCGAGGCTTTCGACCTGCACTTCATACTGGAGAAGTTCGGCGCGCACGCGCTCCGGCTTGGCGTCCGGCTTGTCGATCTTGTTGATGGCGACGATGATCGGCACGCCCGCCGCCTTGGCGTGGTTGATCGCCTCGATCGTCTGCGGCATGACGCCGTCATCCGCCGCGACCACCAGCACGACAATGTCGGTGACCTTGGCGCCGCGGGCGCGCATGGCGGTGAAGGCCGCGTGGCCGGGGGTGTCGATGAAGGTGATATAGCCGCCGAGCGGCGACTTCACCTGATAGGCGCCGATATGCTGGGTGATGCCGCCGGCTTCGCCCGACACGACATTGGCCTTGCGGAGGGCGTCGAGCAGCGAGGTCTTGCCGTGGTCGACGTGGCCCATGATGGTCACGACCGGCGGACGCGGCTGCAGGTTTCCGTCGACGTCCGGCGAGTCGAACAGGCCTTCCTCGACGTCGGATTCGGCGACGCGCTTGACCGTATGGCCCATTTCGACGGCGATGATTTCCGCCGTGTCGGCGTCGATCACGTCGGTGATCTTGAGCATCTGCCCCTGCTTCATCAGCAGCTTGATCACGTCCACGCCGCGCTCCGACATGCGGTTGGCGAGTTCCTGGATGGTGATCGTCTCAGGCAGAACGACTTCGCGCGACAAACGCTCCTTCTGCTCCACCACGCCCTTCATGCGCTGGGTGCGGCGGCGGAAGGAGGCGACAGAGCGCGTGCGGTCTTCGCCGTCGCTGGCGGTGGCGGTGGTCACGGTCAAACGGCCGCGATTCTTCATCTCGCCGACACGGGTCGGCTTGACCGCGGGAACCGCAAGTTTCGCCGGGGTGATCGTCCGGCGTGGCGTCTGGGTCGTGGAGGTCGGGCTGGTTCTGGTTTCCGTCGTGGCGGAGGCCGGAGCCGATGCGCTCGGCGCGGGAGCGGACGGCGCGGGTCTCGGCGAGGTGAAAACGATCTGTTGCGGACGGCGGTCGCGGCCGGAGGGCGGCGCGAGGGACACGCCGTGGTCGGGATCGCTGGCGGCGGCGACTGGGGCGGCCGCAGGGGGAGCGGCGCCCGGCGACAGGCGACGACGCGCCTCTTCCTCACCCTTGCGCTTGGCTTCCGCCTCGCGCGTCAGGCGGGTTTCCTCTTCCTTCTTGCGAGCTTCGGCGGCGTCGCGTTCGTTCGTGTTCGCGGGCTTCGCGCTCGGCGCGGGCGCGGGCTTCCGCCTCCTGGCGCTTGCGGTCCTCTTCCTCACGAACGCGGGAATCGCTGAGCGCGCGCGTGCGGGCGTCGCGCTCGTCTTCGGTCAAGGTGCGCAGGACCACGCCGGTCTGCGGCCGCTGCGAGACCGGCTTGAGCGGACGGGCAGGGGCGCTTGGGGCCGGGCGTTGGGCCGTCGCCGGCGCGGAGCGCCGCTGGCGAGGTGGCATGCCTGGGCGCGACCGTGACGGGCGCCGCCGGCGCGGCGGCGAGGACGAGATGAAGGCGCTGGCGCAGGCGCAGGCCGGTTCTTGGCGCTTCGCCCGGGCCATGGGCGCGACGCTTGACCTTTTCGACGACGACCGCCTTGGTCCTGCCGTGCGAAAAGCTCTGACGCACGACGCCCTGCTCGACCGGACGCTTCAGCGAAAGCGTCTTGGTCGGAGGCACGCTCAAAGTCTTGTCACCGGAGTTATTGCTGTCATTCATGTCGTTCATGCGTCCCAGGGCCTTGGCCGTTCGTGCCGTCGGCCTTGAAGCCCTGCTCCAAAGCCTTATCCTTGTTCAATTCCATCGCCGCCGAGGCGGCTGCCACATCGTCATCGCCGCGATATACCGCAAATCGACGGGCGGAAGCGAGAAAAACCTTTGCCGCCGGGCCCAAACCCAGCGCGGCGTGAACCACATTGCCGCGACCCAGCGCGGAATCCAGCTCGTCAATGGCGAAAGCGCCGATTTCCGGCCGCCCTTCCGGCCCGAATTGCCGCCGCAAGGCCTGGCCGAGCTTGCGCTTGCCGTCCGGCGCCCCGTCGCGGGCATGGATCAGCGCGCAAACCGCGCCGGAGGCAATCGCCGACTCGACCTTGGCGAAGCCGGTCGTGACCAGCCCCGCCTTGTTGGCGATCGACAAGGCCTGCAAGGCGTCGCGCGCCAGCAGCCGTTCGATCAGATCGGGCAGATCGGCCGAGGCCAACGCCTTTTCCTTCAAGGCCGCGCGAAAAAACCTGTTTTTTCACCGCCTGGGCGACCAGTTTTTTCGACAGGCCGACCCAGACGCCGCGTCCCGGCAATTTGCGCTTGAGATCGGCGACGACGGCGTTGTCAGGACCGAGGACGAAGCGGATCAGGTCTTCTGGAACATGGCGTCTGGCGCGTGACGACGCAGGTCCGCTCCGCTCCCACGGGGAGAGCGGCGTCCGCTCGTCAATATCCAGCTCGTTCCAGAACCAAGTTTTTCGTCCTCTCTTCCCGAACCGGCGTCATCACGCCGGTTCGCCGCCTTCTTGCGACTCTTTCCGCCGAGTTCGATCCGCCGCCTTGGGCGCCAGATCGGCTTCGTCGACCCAGCCGATTTTCACTCGGGCGCGCATGACGATGGATTCCGCCTCTTCGCGGCTGATTTCGATGCCGTCGAGGTAGCCGGCGGTCCTTGACCGTTTCGCCGTTCTTCTTTTCCGTCCAGCCGACCAGATCGTCGGTGGCGCAGCCTGCGAGATCCTCGATGGTCTTCACGTCATTCTCGCCGAACTTGACCAGCATGGCGGTGGTGACGCCGTCGATCTCTCTCAATTCGTCGGCGACGCCGAGTTCGCGCCGGCGCTCGTCCTGCTCGGCCTCGATCCGCGCCAGAAATTCCTTGGCGCGGTTCTGGATTTCCTCGGCGGTGTCGGCGTCGAAGCCTTCGATCGCCGCCACTTCGGTGGGATCGACATAGGCCAGTTCCTCGACCGAGCGGAAGCCTTCCGAGGCCAGCAACTGGCCGACGACCTCGTCGACGTCCAGCGCCTCCATGAAGGCCTGGGTGCGCTCGTTGAATTCCTTCTGGCGGCGCTCGGATTCTTCCGCCTCGGTCAGGATGTCGATGTCCCAGCCGGTGAGCTGCGAGGCGAGGCGCACGTTCTGGCCGCGACGGCCGATGGCCAGCGACAACTGGTCGTCCGGCACCACGACTTCGATGCGCGAGGAATCCTCGTCGAGCACGACCTTGACCACTTCCGCCGGCTGGAGCGCATTGACGATGAAGGTCGCGGCGTCGGCGGACCAGGGAATGATGTCGATCTTCTCGCCCTGCAATTCATTGACCACGGCCTGCACGCGCGAGCCGCGCATGCCGACGCAGGCGCCGACCGGATCGATGGACGAATCGCGCGAGGTCACGGCGATTTTGGCGCGCGAGCCGGGGTCGCGGGCCACCGATTTGACCTCGATCACGCCGTCATAGATTTCCGGCACTTCCTGCTGGAACAGCTTGGACATGAATTGCGGGTGGGTGCGCGAGAGGAAAATCTGCGGCCCGCGCTGTTCGCGGCGCACGTCATAGACATAGGCGCGCACGCGGTCGCCGGGGCGGAACAGTTCGCGCGGGATCATCTCGTCGCGGCGGATGATGGCTTCGCGAACGGCCGAGATCGACGATGACATTGCCATATTCGACCCGCTTGACCACGCCGTTGATGACATCGCCGATGCGGTCCTTGAATTCGTCATACTGGCGGTCGCGCTCGGCCTCGCGCACTTTCTGCACGATGACCTGCTTGGCCGACTGCGCGGCGATGCGGCCGAATTCGATCGGCGGCAGCGTTTCGGCGATCCAGTCGCCGACCTGCGCCGCCGGATTGCGCTTGCGCGCGTCGGCGAGCAAAATTTGCGTCGCGTCGCTTTCGATCTGCTCGACCACCAGCATCAGGCGCGAATAGCGGACTTCGCCGGTGCGCGGATTGATTTCCGCGCGCACTTCGGTTTCCTGCCCGTAGCGCGAGCGCGCCGCCTTTTGCATCGCGTCTTCCATCGAGGCGATCACGATCGACCGGTCGATCGACTTGTCGCGCGCGACGGCGTCGGCGATTTGCAAGAGTTCAAGCCGGTTGGCGCTGACGGCCATTGGTTATCTCCTTGAGGACATTCGTATTGGGGCGGCCAGGAGTTACTTCCCGCGCGCCTTTCTTGAACTGCGCCCGCACGCCAGCCGGCATGACGGGTTTCGACTTTTTTCCCTTCGGCGGCTTGCGGGCCGCGGCGCCGAAGCGTCCGGGGCCGTGGGCCGGCGGCGTCGCCTCTTCGGGCGACGACTCGTCATCTTCCTGCTCTCCCGAAGGCTCGCCCAATGCCTTGGCCTGCGCCTTGGCCGCGCGCAACGACTCGCGGATCAACTCCTCGGTCAGCACCAGCTTGGCCTCGTCGAGATCGCGCAAATTTATGCGCGACAGTTTTTCTTCTCCGGGCCGGCGTCGGACCGCTCCAGAATGAGGACGGCGTCGCGGCCTTCCCCTTCGACGGCGCGGATCGGACCGCGAAATCTCTTGCGGCCGCTGTCATGCGGCCGGCTCAGTTCCACGCGCGCGTCCATGCCGATGGCGCGGCGGAAATCCGAGACGCGCGTCAGCGGACGGTCGATGCCGGGCGAGGAAATCTCCAGCCGGTAGGCCGAAGAAATCGGGTCTTCGACGTCGAGCGCCGGCGACAGCGCGTCGTGGATCGCCTCGCAATCGTCGATGGTCAGCGTTCCGTCCGGCCGTTCGGCCATGATCTGGACCGTCGTCCCTTGACCGGTCAGGACCTTGACCCGCACCAGGCGAAAATCCATCGACATCAGAACCGGTCCCGCCACGGCGGCGACGCGCGCGGCCATGCCGGTCTCTTCGACCAGACGCGGCTCATCCAGCGGCGCCTCGAAAATTTCCGAGTCCGGGTCGTGCGCCTGGTCGTGCGATGGTGTTGTTTCGCTCAAATGGTCGATCCGAAAAAGCCCGACTGGGCAGGCAGGCGGGGCTAAAACAAAAAAGAGCGGGTCCCGCCTGGGCCCCACTCCCGCGCGGCCATTTTATCGGCCATGACGAAGTTGTTGACTGGCGGCTTATATAGAACAAGCCGCGTTCGAGCGCAAGATGGCGCTGTATGCGCTCGATTTGCCGGGACGCCGCCGATGGTTTAGGGAACGGCTCATCGCAAAGATGAGGCTCGCATGAATTCGGTCAACGGGCGCGCTCTGGACGCGGCCAGAAAAAGCGTCGAGATCGAAATCGCCGGCATGGCTCAGGCTGCGCGAGGCGCTCGACGGCAAGCTCGGCGTGGCGCTGGAAGCCGCCATCGAAAAAATTCGCGCGGCGCGCGGCAAAGTCATCGTCAGCGGCATGGGCAAGAGCGGTCATATCGGCAGAAAAGTCGCCGCCACGCTCGCCTCGACCGGCACGCCGGCCTTTTTCCTGCATCCCGCCGAGGCGAGCCACGGCGATCTCGGCATGGTGACGCCGGATGACGTCATTCTCGCCTTTTCCTGGTCCGGCGAGACGGCGGAACTGGCCGACCTGATCGAATACGCCAAACGCTTCGCCATTCCGCTGATTGCCGCGACCTCGCGGGGCGACAGCGCGCTCGGCCGCGCCGCCGACGTGCTGCTGGCTCTGCCGGAGGTCGAGGAAGCCTGCCCCAATGGTCTGGCGCCCACCACCTCCACCACCATCCAACTGGTGCTCGGCGACGCGCTGTCGGTGGCGCTGATCGAGGATCGCGGTTTTTCGGCCCAGGATTTCCGGCAGTTTCATCCCGGCGGCAAGCTCGGCGCCCGCCTGCACAAGGTGGACGACCTTATGCACGGCGGCGAGGACATCCCGCTGCTTCCCGAAGCCGCCAACATGACCGAGGTCATCCTGGCCATGACCGGCAAAAAATTCGGCTGCGTCGGTCTTGTGGACGCCGGCGGCGTCCTGACCGGGATCATTACCGACGGCGACCTGCGCCGCCATTGGGCCGAGCGCATGCAGGAAAAAAAGCCCGCCGAAATCATGACGCGCAGCCCCCGCACCGCGCCGCTCGGCGCCCTCGCCTCGGCGGCGCTGGAGACCATGAACCGGATGAAAATCACGGTCCTGTTCATCGTCGCGGGCGGCAAGCCGGTCGGCATCCTTCACATTCACGATCTTTTGAAGGCGGGAGTGGCCTGACCCTCGTCAGAGGTCCTTTCGCCTGACCAGATGGCGCATGGCCCGGCGCAGGCCGTGCAACTGGTCGATCAGGTCGAGGATGAGCGGGACGGCTTCGTCATTGACGCCGATGTTGTTTTTCAAATCGTGGATCAGGCGCGCGCGGGCGATGTCGATTTCGGAAAGGCCGTTATCGCCGTTTCGATCCGGCGCCAGCCACCCGGCTTCGATCCAGATGGCGATGGTTTCCGCTTCGATCGGATCATGGTCAAAAAAATCCCGAATCTGCATGGTCATGCCTCGTTGCTGGATTTTGCGGCGTCGGCGCGCTTTTGCGCGAAGAATTTTTCGAGATCCGGGTCGGGCTTGTCAGGCAGCCGGATCGTCAAGCGTCACATATTGGTCGCCGCGCCCGTTCTTGCCCTGAACGCCCTTGCCCTTCAGGCGCAGCACGGCGCCGCTATTGGTCCATTTCGGCGCGGTCATGCGGACTTTGCCGGTGGGCGTGGGAACGTCGATCTCGCCGCCGAGCACCGCGTCGGCCAGCGAAATCGGCAGTTCGATGTGGATGTCGTCGCCCTTGCGCGTAAATTGGCGATGCGGGCGCACTTCGATCTCGACCAGCGCGTCGCCGGCCGCGCCGCCGCCCTGTCCGGGCCGCCCCTTGCCGCGCAGGCGCAGCACCTGGCCGTCGCGCACCCCCGGCGGCAGCGTGACGTCGAGCGTGGCGCCGTCGGGCATCGATGATGTGCTGGTTGGCGCCATTGACCGCGTCGAGAAAATCGACCGGCAACCGATAGGCGACATCGGCGCCGCGCCGGTCGGAGGGGCCGCGCGCGCCGCTGGCATGGCGGCCGAAAATCCCGGAAAAAATGTCGTCCCCATCGAGATCGGCGTAGCCGGCGCTGCTGGTGTAGGGATTGTCCGGATGTTCGGCATAGTCGCGGTAAAAATGTTGAGGCGGCTTTTCGTCGCCCTGCGCGTCGATCTCGCCGGCGTCGAAACGCTTGCGGCGGGCCTCGTCGCCCAGAATGGCGTTGGCGCTGGAGAGTTCCTTGAACGCCTCTTCGGCCTTCTTGTCGCCGGGGTTGAGGTCCGGATGCAGCTTCTTGGCGAGACTGCGATAGGCTTTCTGGATCTCGTCTTGCGAAGCGTCTTTCTTGACGCCGAGAACGATGTAGGGGTCGCGGCTCAAAACCTGCTCCTGTGAGTGCGATCGACGACTTGATGCTCGCTGGTCAAGATAGGGCAGGTTGAGTCTGCGACAAGGTCGGAAAATACGCATGACCGCACAAGAGGACTTCCGTCGCAGGGATGAAAACAAAAAACCCCGCAAGCCCTGATCGGGCGGCGGGGTCTTGAGACGCAGAGCGTCTATCGTCATGCCGCCCCAAGGGCGCAAGCCAGTCCCGTCAGTACATCCGTGATCGGGAGAGGCGCGACAATGGGGCGAAGGTCGGCTGTTTGGCCGACCGTGCAATCAGGCCAGAACTTCCAGCTTTTCAGCCGAAAGCTTGCCGCTGCGCTTGTCGGCGATCAGTTCGAAGCCGACTTTCTGGCCTTCGCGCAAATCGCTCAGGCCAGCGCGCTCGACGGCGCTGATGTGGACAAAGGCGTCCTTGCTGCCGTCATCCGGCTGGATGAAGCCGAAGCCCTTGTCGTAATTGAACCACTTCACGGTTCCCTTGGTCATGTGAATACCTCTACGGATAGGATCTTTTATTTCGCCTGCGCTGCCGTTTTTTTGTCGAATTCGCATTTTCAGGCAGGAAGATCGTAACCCGTCGTCGAATGTATTCTGCGGTTAGCCAAGTTCGTGCGGCCGAAGCCGTGGGATATACATAGACGTTTTTTTGAAAGACACAAGGGGCGCGGCAAGATGGATCTTGCCGGTCTCACTTTTGGCCGCGCCGCCCTCTGTTGGAGAGGGCGCGGGCTTCGGCTCAATAGTGGTAATAATGGCGATGGGTGTAGTGGTGACGCCGGTAGTAACGGCCGCCGGTATGATCGGCCAACAGGACGCCGCCGCCCGCTCCGACCACCGCGCCGACCGGGCCGCCCACAAGCGCGCCGCCAACGCCGCCAACGGTCCCGTATTGCCATTGACGCGCGTTGGTGCAGCCGGCGAGGCCGAGCGCGACAATGGCGATGATGATGATTTTTTTCATTTTTGTTCTCGCGTGGTTGCGGTGCTGCCCGCTGTCGGAAAAAGCGTCGGCGGCATGTCCGCCTTTTGAAGGCAAGTACACCCTAGCTTGGCCGTCATTGTGGCGAACAGCTTCGGAAACTACTCAGACCGGCGCTATTGCGGCGAAGCTGCGGCGTTTGTCGCTCCATGACAGCGCGTAGTAACGCGGCGGCGCGAAAAGGGCCATGCATGAATTTGCCATAAGGCATTGACGCCAGCAGGCCGAGCACCGCCCCCAGATGGACCGTCAGCAGCAAGCCCATGGCTGCGGTTTCCCTCAAGGCGAGCAGGGCGAGGCCGCTGGCGGCGACCACAAACAGGCTGGCCAGCAATGCCGCGCCGTCGGCTTGGGCGTTGGGCGCATTCGGGCGCGGATCGGCCAGCGCCTTGAGGAGGCCAGGCCGACGCAGCCGACGACGATGCCGACGCCTCCGATGGCGCCGAGCAGGACAGGGAGGCTCGTCAGCGGATAGGGCGCCAACAGCCCGAGGAAATGATGATAGCCATGTGCGGTAGCCGTTGAAGCCAGACAGGCGAGAAAGCCATAGAACAACGGCGTGGTGCAGCCAGCGCCGCCAGCGCGAAAAGGAGTCATCCACGTCGTTGCAGCCATGACCGCCGCCGTCGAGATTGCGCAGCAACAGGATATCGGAAAGCGCGCCGGGGATCGCCCGCAGCAGGCCTTCGGCGCTCCGCCGCCGGTTTGCCGCCAGAAACGGACCAGCGCGACCGTCATGGCGACAATCGTCAAGGCCAGGATGAGCCCGGCGGTCGCCACCAGCGACGGCAAAGGCGTCACCTCATAAAAGGCGCCCGGTCCGCGATGCGGGCTGAACAGCACATCGCCGGGCAGGATCAGGGCCGCGAGCAGCGGCGCGGCGACCGCCATCGGCAGCGCGGCCCAACCGGCCCCTAGCAGCGGGCGCGGCCAGACAAGCTCGCGGGTAGGACTGCTGCCGGACTTGCTCCAGAACCTTGGGCAGGTTGATGGCGAAAGGATGCGGCGGCGCATATTGGCAGGCGTGAAAACAGGCGCGGCAATTGTGGCACAGATGGGCCAGATAGGTCAGGTCGCCATCGGTGAAGGCGCGACGGCGTTTGGCGGCGACGAAGGTCTCGCAATAGCCGCTGCAATAGTCGCAGATATTGCACAAGGCGAGTTGGCGACGGGCTTCATCACGCGTCTCTTCACGCGTCTCTTGGCGTGTCTCTTGGCGTGTCTCAGGCTCGGGCATGGCGCGCGGCTCCTTCCCCGGCGATGACGCCGAACACCGCTCCGATGGTCAGGGCGACGCCGGCGAGATAGCCGGCCCCCAGAAGATTCGGGGCCATGATCATTCCCGCCGCGAACAGCGCTGGCGAGGGGTCGCCGTGTTTTGTGACAATATGGGCGGCTTGGTCAACCTTGAGGCCGCAACAGGTGAAGGTCACTCCGGGCCGAATAGGGAAAGCGTGGAAGGGCGGATTTTTGATACGGCCGTTTGCTGTGACGTTTCTGATGAAATTTTCCGGATCGATGCCGAGAAGACCGGGCCATTTCAGCAAGGCTTTGCGCGACAATGGATGGAAAAATGGACGGCGGCGCCTGTTCGACGCCGACGGCGTCGAGGACGAGAAAGGCGATCTGGCCGGGTCGGGCCGCGACCTCCCGGCCCCAGGCCGAATAACGCGTGGGTCCGCTCCAGTCGTCCTCGTCGTGACAGCGGTCGCCGTTGCGGTCGATGACGGCGCCGAAGCGGAATCCATCCACGCGCGAGATGACGCCGCCGTCAAAGGCGGGGGAGCGGGCGTCGACCGCCACCAGATGGCAGGCGTCCGGCTTTCCCACCGTGGCGGCGCCTCCGTCCAGCAATGAACGCAGCAGGGCGCCAGTGGCGAAGGCGGTTCCGCGGTTCACGAAATTTTCCGCGGCGTCGCCAAAATCCTGTCGCAGCCAGGCGCGGTTGGCCTGGTAGCCGCCGCTGCAGGCGATTGCCGCGCGGGAAGCAACGGTCATCGGGCGCCCGGCAGACGTCATCTCGGCCGAGCCGTCTGGATGCAAGGCCGTCACTTCGCAGTCATAGGCGATCCGCACCCCCATTTTTCGGGCCGCGCGATAGAGGGCGTTGAGCATGGCCATGCCTCCGCCCAGCAGAAACACGGTTTTGCGCGAATAGGGCAGGGCGCCGGCGGCGGGCAATTGAAAGGCGACCCCGTGGTCTTCGAGCCAGTTAGGAAGATCGGCGGAACGGCGGACGAACAGGCGGGCGAGCGCCTCGTCACAAGTTCCGCCGCTCACTTGTTGCAGGTCGTTCAAAAATTCCGCTTCGCCATAGCAGTCGGGAGACAGGCGCGAAGGCGCTTCGTGCATGACGCGCAAATTGCGCGCATGACGCACGTTGCCGCCGCGCAAAGCTTCCGGCGCCTGCTCCGCCAGCAGGACGGAGGCCCCCGCGCGCCGCGCCGCCAGAGCGGCGCATAACGCGGCGATGCCGCCGCCCGCGACCAGCACGTCCGGCGTTTCAGCCGCTGGCATGTTCAGCCGCTCGCGATCTCTTCGAGCAGTGCGCCATTTTGCGCAGCGCGCTCGTCGATCTGGATCTGGTCGAGCAAGTTGGCGTCCACTACGGCGCCTTGCTGGCCCCATTGGTCGAAATGGATGAGCGACTCGAGCGGAAGGCGCTGGCGCCAGCCCGCTGTCTCCAGTTCGGGCCGGGGTTGATAGCCCCGCACCTTGCCGACGCAGAGATAGGCGACGGGGATGATGCGCTCGGGAATCCCGAGGGTTTTCCGCACCGTTTCATTGTCGAAAATGCTGACCCAGCCGACGCCCAGTCCTTCCGCGCGCGCGGCGAGCCACAGGTTTTGCACGGCGCAGACCGAACTGAACACATCCATGGTGGGGATATGGGTGCGGCCGATCACCGTCGGCCCCGCGCGGTCGCGGTCGCAGGTGACGCAGATATTGATGGGCGCTTCGAGAATGCCTTCGAGTTTGAGCGAGCGGTAGATGTCGCGCTTGTCCTCCGGGAACATCAGCGCCGCTTCCGCGTGGGCCTTCAAAAAGGCTTTATGGACGCCGCGACGCACGCTGAGGTCGCGGATGACGACAAAGCTCCAGGGCTGCATGAAGCCGACCGAGGGCGCATGATGGGCGGCGACGAGGATGCGGCTGATCTGCGCATCGGGCAGGGGATCGGGCAGGAATTCGCTTCGGGTGTCGCGGCGGGTCAGGATCGCGCGGTAAACGCCCGTGCGTTCGGCGGTCGGCAAAGGCGTGGCAGGCAGAAGCGTGGCAGGCAAAAGGGCGGAATCGTCCATCGTCATTCCCCTTGATGGCGCCTGTCCCGATTGTCCTTGCGGAACAGGCCATGTCTTGCCGGTCGGTCTTCTGACTCGGGTTCAGCCCGGTGGGACGCCTTCCCGGCCGCAGCCAGTGGCTCTTGTCCCGCCAGTCCCCCTCACAGCGCTGGGCGCGTCGCGGAATTTCACCGCGTTCCCGATTCTCCCGCGCGAAAAATCTTTTTCCGCGCAGGCGCCGGCAAGTCGCAGATCGCTATCAGTTCGACTTAAGTCTGCCAAGCGCCGTCCCATCGTTGCGACTTTTGGCCGCAGTCATGCGTCCGCAAGGGAATCGGGCATGACGTCCCGGCAAATCACGCCGCCATAGACGAAATCCGCCGCCCGCCTGGCCAGCGAGGGGGCCAGCAGGAATCCATGCCGGAACAGGCCATTGATGAACAGGGTTTTCCCGCGCCTTTCGATCCTCGGCAAGTTGTCATGGAAGGCCGGACGCACGTCGGCGCCCATTTCGGCGATCTCGGCCTCGGCGAAGGCGGGGTGGATCGCATAGGCCGAATTGGCGAGTTCGACCAGCGAGCGCGCGGTCACCCGTCCGCGTTCGTCGTTTTCGATCATGGTCGCGCCGATCATGAAACGCTGGTCGTCCCGAGGAACGACATAGACCGGGTGGCGCGGATGCAGCAGGCGAAGCGGGCGGGACAAGGTTAGCTCCTCGGTCGCCAGCACCAGCATTTCGCCCTTCACCCCGCGCAATCCGGCCAGTTTGTCGCGCGCGGAATACCCTCGGCAATCGATGGTCCAGTCCGCGTCGTCGGCCAGCGTCGCGGCGTCGGTCTGAAGCCGGAGTTTGACGTTGGACATGGAGAGAAGGCGGCCGACGATCGCCTCAAGAGCGACGCGGGGATCGAGATGGGCCTCGCGCGGAAAATACAGGGCTCTGGAAAAACGACCCGCCAGATCTGGCTCAAGCTCGGCGATGCGGTTGGCGCCTATCTCTTCATATTCCCGCGTGCGCCGGGCAAAGTTATTAAGCTCCGCCAGATCACGCGCCGGCGCGATGACGAGGCTGCCGCGACTTTGCGCCACGGGAATGGTCTTGGTCCAATAGGTCAGCGCCTCCATGCCGAGGTGAGCGACCAGCGGTTCGGCGGATTCGAGTTCGCACCACGGCGCGACCATTCCGCCGGCATACCATGAGCAGCCCCTGCCGGGCGCGTTCTCGCGCTCGACAATTTCCACTTCGGCGCCGCGTCGGGCGAATTCATAGGCGGCGGTCAGTCCGGCGACGCCGGCTCCAATTAGTCTCACGCGCATCGATTGGCTCCATACACGATCCGCACGCGGGCATATGGAGAATCCAATGATGCAAGGCTTGTAGCCGCAGTCGCCATTGTCGCCATCCCTCCGCCAGTGTGAACTGGATCAGGTTCGAAGGGTCGTCGAGCCGCAGAGCGCGCCATCGACCTCTCAGCCTCCTGTCGAGGCTCCCCTTGGTCGCGACGATGATAGCGCCGCCGCTGTGGGAGGCGTCAATTGCGGCAAATGGTCTCAGCCTGTGAGGGGGCGGTCAGAGGCTCGGGCGGGTCGAGAGATCCTGCGACCAGAGGTAATAGGCGATCGCGGCCAGAAACAACGCGGCCCCAAACCAGAACAGCGGCGAATGATGCGGGCGCCGCCAATCGAAGCCGTCTGCCCCCGGATGTCGTTTTTTCATGGTCACGTCCTTCTCGCCTCGCCAAACGCAATTTGCGTTAAACGCGGTGCGACGCAACAAGATAAATGCGTGCAGCGGAGGCGGGAGCCAGCCGCGCCGCTGAGCGACGGTTCATGGCTACGGATCGCCCGCCACGCGACGGCGCGGCGTCGATGCTCATCTAAGTAATTTCCGAACCTTCAGCGTGCAGCAATCGACGGCCTATCGTCGATCCTGAGCGGGCATGAGGCCGAATTGTCGGCGTCGCGTTGCAGAGCTATGCTTTTGAGCGGAGCCCGATGAGCAGGGATAGCTGAAATGGGAGTTGCAAGCGAGAAGAGCGCATTCGGCATTTCGCGCCCTGTCGGCCGCGCCCCGGAGCTTTGCGAAACTGAAGCCGCCGACATCTGGAAAGCGACTTCCGCCAGCTTGCTTCAGCGGCTCAAGGCGACTCCGGACGGACTCTCCATCAATGAAGCTCGGTCGCGTCTCGCGATTTTCGGACCCAACACAGCCGCGACGGCAAAGCAGTTACCGCTTTGGCTGCAATTTCTCGGGCGTTTCCGCAATCCGCTCGTCATTATCCTGCTGGTTGCCAGCGCTCTGTCCGCCGCGACAGGCGACCTCGCCAGCTTCCTGATCGTCGTCAGCATCGTCACACTCAGCATCACGCTCGATTTCGTCCAGGAAGTTCGCGCACAAAACGCCGTCGAAGCTTTGCGGCGATCGGTCGCGGTGCAGGCGACGGTGCTGCGCAAGGCGCACAAATCTCGCTGCCGGTTGACCAACTGGTTCCCGGCGACATTGTCGAGTTGATCGCGGGCGATCTCGTGCCGGCGGATTCGCGGCTTCTGGAAAGCCGCGACCTGTTCATCAATCAGGCGCTGCTGACCGGCGAACCCTATCCAGCCGAAAAGCTGGTTGGCGACACAGCGGTCGGGGCCGAAAACCCGGCAGGCGCCTCGAACGCCGTCTTCGCCGGGACTTCGGTGATCAGCGGCACGGCGACGATTTTAGTCTGTCGCACCGGCGCACGAACGGCGCTCGGCGATCTTGCCACGAGCCTGGCCGAAAAGCCGCCGGCCACCGCCTTCGCGGTTGGAATCGCCCGTTTCGGCATGTTGATCATGCGCCTGACCGTGCTGATGGTGCTGTTCGTTCTCGTGGTCAATATCTCGTTCCATCGGCCGGTGCTGGAATCCTTGATGTTCGCGCTGGCGTTGGCGGTTGGGCTGACGCCTGAACTTTTGCCGATGATCGTCACCGTCACGCTCGCCCGTTCGGCGCTGGAGCTGTCGAAGCGCAAGGTCATCGTCAAGCGGCTTTCGGCCATTCACGATCTCGGCGCGATGAACGTGCTGTGCACCGACAAGACCGGCACGTTGACCGAGGCGACGATCAAGCTCCAGAGCGTGATAGACGGACGCGGCGCCGACAGTCAGCGCGCTTTCGCCAACGCCACTATCAACAGCCATTTCGAAAGCGGCATGAAAAGCCCGCTCGACGAAGCCATTCTCGCCGCCCAGCCCTTCGATATCGCCGGTTGGTCGAAAATCGACGAAGTTCCCTTCGATTTCGAAAGGCGGCGCGTTTCGGTGCTGGTCGAGCACGAGGGGCAGCGGCGTCTCATCGTCAAGGGCGCGCCCGAGGATCTGCTGCGCCTTTCGCAGCGTTACGAGGACGCCAGCGGCGCCGAACAGCCCCTCGACAATTCTACGCGCGGCATTTTTGCGGCGACGCTGGACTCGCTCGGCGCCCAAGGATTCCGTGCCCTGGGAATCGCCAGCCGGCTGGCCGAGCCGAGCCACACGACGGCGGCGATCAACGATGAAAGCGATCTGGTGTTTTCCGGCTTCGCCGTCTTTCTCGACCCGCCGAAAGCCAGCGCCGGAGCGACGATTCGCTCGATGGCCGAGGCCGGGGTGACTGTCAAAGTCCTGACAGGCGACAATGAACTCGTCAGCCGTCATGTCTTCACCGAAATCGGCGTCGCGGTCACCGGCGTGCTGACCGGCGACGCCCTCACGCATCTTTCCGACGAAGCGCTGTTGGGCCAGGTGGCCAACGTCAACCTGTTCTGTCGCGTCAACCCTCAGCAGAAACACCGGATTTTGCTCGCCCTCAAACGGTTGGGCCATGTCGTCGGCTTCATGGGCGATGGTATCAACGACGCCCCTGCGCTGCACGCCGCCGACGTCGGCATCTCCGTTGATGGCGCCGCCGATGTCGCACGCGCCGCCGCCGATCTGATCCTGCTCGAACATGATTTGTCGGTGGTGCGCGAAGCGGTCGTTTTTGGACGCAGCACGGTGCAGAACGTTTCGAAATATGTGCTGATGGGTTCGAGCTCAAATTTCGGCAATATGTTCAGCATGGCTGGGGCCGCCCTGTTTTTGCCCTTCCTGCCGATGACGCCGATCCAGATTCTGCTCAACAATCTGCTCTACGATATTTCCGAGATCGCCATTCCGTTCGATCACGTCGATCCGGAAGATGTCGCGCGGCCAGTCAAGTGGAATATCAAATTGATCGAACGCTTCATGCTGGTGTTCGGGCCCATCAGCTCAGTGTTCGACTTCCTGACTTTTTACGCATTGCTGCGCTTTTTTGGCGCCGGCGAAGCGGTATTTCAAACCGGCTGGTTCCTTAAATCGATCACCACGCAGGTGCTGGTGGTTTTCGCCATTCGCACCCGGCGAAAATTCTTTCAGAGCAAGCCGCGCGGCCTTCTCGTCGGCACGGCGCTCGGCGCGGTCGCCATCGCTGTTGCGCTGACTTTGCTGCCGCTGGGCCACTGGTTTGGCTTCGTGCAGCCACCCCCTCTGTTCTTCGCCTATCTGATCGGCGCGACGGCCGTTTATCTGGCGCTCGTCGAACTCGTCAAAGGTGTTTTTTATCGGTTCACCGCCAACCGGTGAAGATCGACGCGTGAGTAGTTTCCGCCCCTGTCGGCGCGCGACTAAAACGCTCATCTTGGCGTACTGACCAAATAAAAGGAGGAAGTCGATGACGCCGGATCGCTTTGGAGGGATGTCAGAGTTGCTCAAAGCCACAATCACATCACGCTTGAGATTTCGGACATTTGATGTCGCCCGAGGCGCCGTGTTCTTCGACGAGATCGACGCGCTGGCGCCTATGGACGCTCGAAGCGCTGCTCTCGACCTCGCGGACGAGCACGACGGCGCCGCGAAACGCGCCGCGTTTTCGCAACACATAAGCTGCTAGCGCATATCCCGCAAAAGCGGACGCTGTCTTGTTGCTAAAAGTGGTAGCGGGGGAGGGACTCGAACCCCCGACCCCAGGATTATGATTCCCGTGCTCTAGCCAGCTGAGCTACCCCGCCACAAAGCGCCGTCGCCGACGCCTCAAGAAGGCGGTGTATAGTGCGCCGCCGCCGCTATTGTCAAGGAACCGCGGCCTTATTTCAGCCGCTCGATCCGCGCCAAAGTGAACAGGCCCAGAGGCGCGATCTTGCGCCGCTCAACCAGACGCAAGTCGGGTCGCGAAATAATCCAGTCGCCGAGGATCGACCAGGGAAATTCCGGGCGCCAGCCGAGTTTGGCCGATTTCTGGCCGAGCCAGCGCTCGATCAAGGCGATGGGCCCCGAATCGGCGCCGACATGATTCACCAGCACGATCTCGCCGCCCGGCTTCACCACCCGAGCCAATTCATCCAGCGTCGCGGCGGGATCGGGAACCACCGTCAGCACATAGGGCGCGACAACCGAATCGAAATGCGCCGAAGGGAAAGCCAGCCGCGTGGCGTCCATCACGCAAAGCCCCGCCACCTGCCGCAGGTTTTCCCGCAAGATCCGCGACTGGGCGCGGCGCAGCATGGGTTCCGACAGATCGACGCCGACGAGATTGACGTCGGGATTGAACATCGGCAATTCGAGCCCGGTGCCGACGCCGACGTCTAAAATGGCGCCGCCCCGCCGTTGCGCGGCGGCGACGGCGGCGCGGCGGCCCGGCGCCATGATCGCGGTAAAGGCGAGGTCATAGATGGGCGCCCAGCGGGCGTAGGCCTCCTCGACATGGGCGTTTTCGAGTTGGGCGACGATGCGGCGCGTCTCGTTCATGCGCGCGCCGCCGACTCGTGCGAGGGCGAAATCGAGGCGGCCAAGCCTGCCGGTTCGGCGCTCTTGATAAAGCCGCCGCCAAGCACGCGGGCGCGAGGGCCGGTATTGTCATAGAAAACGCAAGCCTGGCCGGGGGCCACGCCGCTCTCGTCGTCAAGGAATTCCACGCAAGCCTCCCCGGCCTTTATCTCCAGCAAGGCTGCGCCGGGCGGCCGGGTCGAGCGCACGCGCACCGCGATTTCCGCGCCTGTCGCCGCCTTCTTCAAAGGCGCCGGGGCCGATCCAGTTCACGTCACGCAGAAAAACCCTTTTGGTGGCCAAAGCCGAGCGCGGCCCGACCGTGACCTGCGTATGGGCGGCGTCGATCTTGACCACATAAAGCGGTTCGCCGCCGGTGGCGACCGCGGCGCCGAGACCGAGGCCGCGCCGCTGGCCGATGGTGTAATGCATCACGCCGGCGTGGCGGCCGAGCTTGCGCCCGTCGATATGGACGATATCGCCCGGCGTGGCCGCTTGCGGCGCGAGCTTTTCGACGATTTCGCTGTAGCGGCCGGTCGGCACGAAGCAGATATCCTGGCTGTCCGGCTTGTCGGCGATGGCGAGGCCGAAGCGGCGCGCATGTTCGCGCACTTCCGGCTTGCTCATGTCGCCGAGCGGAAAGCGCAACATTTGCAATTGCTCGCGCGTGGTCGACGAACAGGAAATAGCTCTGGTCGCGGTCGGCGTCGAGCGCCCGGTACAGCGCCCGCCCGTCGCCGTCGGCGCGCGACGCGATGTAATGGCCGGTCGCCAGCACGGCGGCGCCGAGATCGCGCGCCATGTCGAACAGATCGACGAATTTGATCTGCTGGTTGCAGGTCACGCAGGGGATGGGCGTCTCGCCTTCGGCGTAGGATTGCGCGAAAGCGTCGATGACCTTGGTGCGGAAACGGGTCTCGTAATCGAGCACATAATGCGGGATGCCGATCAACTCGGCGGTCTGGCGGGCGTCAAGAATATCCTGTCCGGCGCAGCAGGCGCCGACGCGGTGCTCGGCCTCGCCCTGGTCGTAAAGCTGCATGGTGACGCCGATCACGTCATAGCCCTGCTCCTTGAGCAAGGCCGCGACCACCGAGGAATCGACGCCGCCCGACATGGCCACGACCACGCGGGTGTTTTCGGGCCTGCCGGGCAGGTCGAGAGAGTTGAGAGGGGGCGTTGCTGCGGCGTTCATGGATCTGGGTCTCGCGGACGGCCGTGGTCGGTCTCATCGCCGTGGACGCTTTTTTCGCGCGCCCGCCGTTCAAGGAGATGAGCGGAAAACAGGCGTCCCTCGCCGGACGCCGCTTCTTCAATAAGGACTCTTGCGCCGATTTTCAACGGACTTGCCCGGTCAGATGGCAAATCGCGGGCCGCCCGAGATAAAGTGTTCATTTTGCGCGCCGCGATCGGGCTGTTCGCATCCTGGTTAACGGAAGGCTTTGACCTGTGCCGAATGCGCACACATCCGGGCGCCGCTAAGGAATTGGCAATAAAATCGCCTTCTCACAAGCATTTATGGCGAAAATTGCCAGCAATTGCTTAGGCGTTTTTTAAGTCGGGCCGGCTATGGTCGAGCCGTAGTAAGGGTTCTCCGCGTAACGTGAGTAGTGAAAATGACCGAGCCCCACCGCCCGAGGGTCAAATATGTCATCGGGCCTGATGGCAGTCCGCTGACCATCGCCGATCTGCCGCCGACCTCGACCAAAAGGTGGGTCATCCGCCGCAAGGCGGAAGTTGTCGCCGCCGTGCGCGGCGGGTTGCTGTCGCTGGAGGAAGCCTGCAGCCGCTATACGCTGACGGTGGACGAGTTCCTGTCATGGCAAATGTCGATCGACCAGCATGGACTGGCCGGATTGCGCACAACGCGCCTGCAACAATACCGCATGTAACTCAAACGCTCAGCTTCGTGGCGCCGGTTCTTAGTCGAGTGGATGACCGAAACGGAACATTCCAAACAGGATTTCCGCTCGTTGCGCGAATGTGCGAGTTCTGGCGCATGCGCGCTGGGATACGGGGATCTCTATCTTGGCTTTTCCGAGTTGTCGCCCTTTTGCTCAGGCGGTAACGATTTTTTGGCGAGCCTCAAAGCGCGGGCCCCTTCTGCTTTCGCAAATTCGCAGGCGCTTGGGACGCCTTCCACTAAAACCTTGTCGTTTAGCTTTCCAGCGCCTTCGTCCATCCAATCTTGAGCCTCAAATGAACGCGAGTAGGCTTTGAGCTCAGGGCTGTCGATAGCCGCCGCGCTCTCCCGGAGCCATTCCGCGTCTTGTTTGTTTTCGGCGCAAACGGCTCTCGCACGAAGGAGTTCGCCGACAAGAACAAATCGTTCGCGATATGCTGTCGCGACGTCCTGCGCAACTGCATTTGAAGCGCTCACGCTGAGGGCTAAAGCCACGAGAGATATGACACGAGTGAAAAGCGTGAAGCCCATAAATTGCCTCCCAATGCAATGAGGCGCCAAGCTTAACAGCGCGTCGAGACTGCTCCTACAAAAATAAATCATAGTCCTGGTGGATTGACTCCAATGCTTGAAAGCCTCGGTTCCGAGCGGCGATGATTGCATCCGGATCGGCTTGCCAGACGAAGGGCTTGGGTGTTTGGTTGTGTTCGCCGATGAAACGCGCTCACTCGTTGTGGGCGCGCGTACGGGCGCGGCTTGTGGTCTTTTCCTCGGCCAATTCGTGATGATGTTTGATCGCTTCGGCGAGGCGGCGCTTTTCAAAGCCCAGCACGACAAAAATCGCCAGACCCAGCGGGATCAGAAGATAGAGCAGCCGGAACAACAAGAGCGCCGCGAGCACGCTATCCTGCGGCGCTCCGGGCATGCTTTTCAGAAAAATCAGCTCGAACACGCCCAGTCCGCCCGGCGCGTTGGAGGCCAGCGCGGCGGAAAACGAAAAGATGAACACGGCCAGCACCACGAGAAAGCCGGGATTGCCGGCTTCGGGCAGCGCGAAATAGATGATGCCCGCCGCGCCAATGATTTCCGCCGGCGCCGCGATCATCTGGCGCAAAACGATGTCCCAGCGCGGATAGGCGATTTTCACGCCCGAAACGCTGAAGGACGGCAGTTTCAGGACCGAACCGACGCAATAAAGCGCGACCGCCGCGAGGCAGGCGCCGCCGATGATTTGCGCCGTCGAGGCATGGGTCAGGAAGGCGGGCAGCAGTTCATTGAGTTGGACGAGGACGTGCGGACGCAGGACGAGCACGAGGCCGCCGAGGAAAACCGCGCCCAGCAGGAAGGTCAGCGAACAAACCGCCACCAGCACCGCGATCTGCGCCGCCGAAAGGCCTTTCGAGGTGTAGCCGCGATAGCGCACCACGGCGCCGGAAACCACCGAGGCGCCGATGTTATGCGACAGGGCGTAGGTGGTGAAGGAGCAGGCCGCGATGAAACGCCACGAAATGCCGGTGACGCCGAGATGCAGCAGGGCGATGCGGTCGTAATAGGCAAGGGCGGCATAGGCTACAAAGGTCGAGAGAACCGCCAGCGCGTAATGGGTCAGGGGAATGGCGCGGAAGGCGGCGAAAAGCTGCGGCCCGAGTTGCTGGCCCTGGAATTCGCGGTAAAGCAGCCAGAAAGAAGCCAGGACGGCGAGGAATCCGAGCGCGGGCCAGACGTAGTCAAGATTGCGTTTGATGAAGTTCATCCGGGCCCTGCAAAGCTCCGACTGGCGCCGACGCGGGCGCGCCGCCATCTGCCTCCTTTGCTACAGGGCGACGCCAAGCGCAAGTCCGGATTTAATCTGGGGACCGCCCGGCGCCTTTGTGCTTTCAGGCGCGGGCGCCGCGCATCGCCGCCAGATCCATCACGTCGCGGGTCAGATCGCCGAGCACCGGCGCCTTGTCGCGGCCTTCGAGAACCTGCGCCTTGGCCAGGTCGTCCGTGGCCTGATCGAACAGCAGGCGCGCTTCTTCAAGCTGGCCCTGCAGTTCGTCGGCTGAATGAAGCAGGTTGTCGCGGCGCGTGCGGGCCGCGCGGGCATAGGTCGAATAGGCGTAGTGAGTTACGTCCTTGACGCCCGACTTCTGTTCCTCGATGCCGATCTCGCGGTCGAGTTCCGCCGCCATGCGTTTGAATTCGGCGATCATCATTTCGATCTGAGACAGGCGGCGGCGTTTATCCTCCACCTGGAAACGCTTGAGGCGAACCAGCGTATCCCGCGATTTCATCACATTTCACTCCAAGGACGGATGCGTTGAAATCACATTTCAACCACCAGGGGATTTCCGCGAGACAGCCGAACAGTGCCGCATGGAGGTTGCCGTTTCCTTACCTGCGTGACGAAAACAAGGCAGGGGAATGAAAAATAATTGGGGAGGGAGGGGCTGGCCGGGGCGCTGCTAAGCTTTCCTTAACCGCCGTGATTAACACTCCTTTCCATGTTCCTAACCAAGCTTCCGCCAGGACGGGATCGCGGGGACGGGACGGGAAAAATGCGGCGTCGCCTTTACCACAGGTCGGCGCCGGGTTTTTCCACAGGTCATTTTGTTGCGGGCGGGACAACGGAGCGGTCTTACGAAAATTAACGTCGAAGGCGCTTGCCAGATGGAATCACAGTTTGTTAACCATTTGGCGTTAAGCGTTTTTGGAAATGATTTGCGTGGGCGTTCGTCCTGAGTCGGACGCCAGCCGTCATCCGGTGGCGGTATCGGCCGGCGTCGCTATTTCTTGGGGCGGGGATGAGGACTTCAGATGCGCGTATTATTGATTGAAGACGACAGCGCCACCGCGCAAAGCATTGAACTGATGCTCAAGTCCGAGACGTTCAATGTCTACACCACCGACCTCGGTGAGGAAGGCATAGATCTCGGCAAGCTCTATGACTATGACATCATCCTGCTGGATCTGAACCTGCCGGACATGTCGGGCTATGAAGTGCTTCGCCACTTGCGCGTGGCCAAGGTCAAGACGCCCATTCTCATCCTGTCCGGACTGGCCGGCATCGAGGACAAGGTGCGGGGCCTCGGCTTCGGCGCCGACGATTACATGACCAAGCCCTTCCACAAGGACGAATTGGTCGCCCGCATCCACGCCATCGTCCGCCGCTCCAAGGGTCACGCCCAGTCGGTGATCTCCACCGGCGATCTGGTGGTCAATCTCGACCAGAAGACGGTGGAAGTCGGCGGCGCGCGCGTGCATCTGACCGGCAAGGAATATCAGATGCTGGAGCTGCTCTCGCTCCGCAAGGGCACGACCCTGACCAAGGAAATGTTCTTGAACCATCTTTATGGCGGCATGGACGAGCCGGAACTCAAGATCATCGACGTCTTCATCTGCAAATTGCGCAAGAAGCTCGCCAACGCCAGCGAAGGCCGCAATTACATCGAGACCGTCTGGGGCCGCGGCTATGTGCTGCGCGAGCCGTCGGAAGCCGAAGAACGCAGCATCGCCTGAGTGTTGGATATCCGGTTAGCGCTCTGCAAAGCCCCGTCGAAATACGGGGCTTTCTGCTGCGCTCTTCACTGTTTGCAAGCGACGTGAAAACCGGTTCGCGTCAATTTAGCGCCGACGCGGCCGGCGCATGGCGCCAGCCGCTGAAGTTACGTTGGTCTCGATCCCTGCTCGCGCAGTGCAAGTGACAGGGTCGGCTTTCACTCACCAAATACAAAAGGCACCAACGGGCCGAGCGATATCACGGCGATCAACAACGCCGCCGCCATTTCCAGTCGGTTAAGTTTGCGAAGCTGTGCCATTTGTCTCTCCTGTCTGATAGATGCCAAGCAGTTCAACGCCTCTGCCTGTGATTGAGAGTATGGCAGCAATGAACTGCGCGTTTCCACCGCGGAAATGTTGAAAAAGTCAGTTCTCGCGGCGGCTGGATCGCGGGCCTTGAGATGTTTTTTGCGCGCCGAGCGAAACCTCATCCGGCCTTCCGCCGCGCAGCGCGCCGAGAAAAATGCCGACCATCATGAGTTGAGCGTTTGGTTCGTTCAGGAGAGCGATGTCGCGCAAGAATAGTGACTTTGCGACTGCGACGACGGCGGTGAGGCCCGCGGTGAGCTGCATCGCGCCGATCCCGGCGCAAGGGTCGCCCCGCTGCGCCATCGCGAGGTGGATCGCCTCAGCGAGTTTCCACAGCAGGTCGTAGGCAATCTCGTGGTAATCCCGTGCAATGCGATCTCTCATCGAGGCCGGAATCCTCGCCAACTCCTGGTAGGCCTGGGTGATAAACGCCACGGCTGCGTTCGCCAGATCGGCCTCGGTCTCGAAGACCTGCTCCGTGATGAAAGCGAGCAGCCGCTCATGCTCGACCGCCAGCACGCGACGCATGGCCAACAGGATCAGATCGTCGATGTCCCCGAAATAGCGATACGCCGCCTGCGTCGTGACGCCCGCCTCCTCGGCCACCGCGTCCAGGGTCACGTTGTCGATCCGTCGGGTCCGCTTGACGATCGCTTCGCCCGCCGCCAGCAGCCGCTCGACCGTCCCGATCGATCTGGATTGACGCGGCGCGACGCGAAAAGCGGTGGAGATCAACGCGTCGGCGGGACCGGCTGCGAGGTCGCCAAGGCTTCGGCTGGTGGCCAGCGCCCACACATCGACGCGTTCGATGCCCTCCAGAGCCATACGCAGGCCGCCAAGATCCCCTTCGGTCAGATCATCCCCGGCGACCAGTTGCATCGACCAATCGCGGAAAGCGCGCTGCTCGATGGGGCGATCCAGCAGCGTGACGACCTGGCGGTGTCTGGAATCGGCCTTGATCCGTTCGAAGAGCGGACCGACCGAAGCCGCGCCGCCCTCGAGGATCTGGATGAAGCGCGCGTCGATATAAAAAAGCCGCCCTGAAACCCCGATCGCCGCATTCCTCACTTGCGCCCGGCTGACGAGATCCTGAATCTCATCTTTGGAACAGGCGGAAGTCGCTTTGCTGATATAGGCGATGCACCGGATCAAGACATTGCTCCTGATGGGCCAATCCGGTCAAAACTTTGCTGGATTTCCTGCATTTGGCAAGATCGGCCCCGCCGCATGCGGATACCGACGTAGCCGGCCCCTTCAGAACTCCAGGCAAATCTTGCCGAAATGCCGGTTGCTTTCCTGATGCTGGAAGGCCGCGACAATGTCTTCGAGCGGAAAGCTCTTGTCGATCACCGGTTTCATGCCGTTGGCGTCGATGGCGCGAATCATGTCGATCTGCTGCCGGCGGCTGCCCACCAGCACCGCCCGCATCTGCAACTGCCGTAGTAGCGCGTTGATCAGCGGCAAGGGGCCGCCGAGGCCGGTCAGAATGCCGATCAGCGCAATATGGCCGCCGACGCGGGCCGCGATCATCGATTGCTCCAGCGTCGCCGGACCGCCGACCTCGATGACATGATCGACCCCGCGTCCGCCGGTGAGCTTTCGCACCGTTTCGCCCCAGGCCGGGTCGGTGCGGTAGTTGATCAGATGCTCGGCGCCGAGCGCCTCCAGCTTCGCCAGTTTTTCCGGACTGGATGAGGTGGCGATGACGCGCGCACCCGCCATTTTGGCGAATTGCAGCGCGAAGATCGAGACGCCGCCGGTTCCCTGAACCAGCACGGTTTCGCCCGCCTTGAGGCGGCCATCGTCATGGAGCGCCCGCCATGCGGTCAAGCCGGCGGTGGTCAGCGTCGCAGCCTCGGCAGGAGTGTAACCCTTCGGCGCATGGGTGAAGGACTGGACCGAGGCCGTGACGTTTTCGCGCGCATAGCCGTCGAGGCCGTCGCCGGGCACCGCCGCAAAGCTGTCCATCGTCGGTTCGCCGTCGAGCCAGTCCGGGAAAAACCGCCGCGCTCCAGGACGCGGGGCTGACCACTTTTTCGGCCGTGGAGCGGCTGTATGGCTACGTGTCGGTGTCGGAGTTCATCGCGCCGAACGCGCTCTACGCGGTGCACCGGGAGCTGGGGCTGGGGGAGGTCGCCCTGGTGGTACCGGTGCAGGCGGACTTCGCCAACTTCCTGATGGGCGTGGTGCTGGCCTGGGAGGCGCTGCGCGCGGGCAGCATCCAGCACGCGCTGGTCGCGGTGGGCTCCGCGTGGACGCGCAACGTGGACTACACGCAAGGGCACGCCATCGGCATTGGCGACGGCGCGGGCGCGGTGGTGGTGGGCGCGGGAGAGCGGCTGACCCTGGTGGACTGGGGCGCGGACACCTTCAGCGACGAGTAGGCGCGATGATGATGGAGCCGCGGCCGGAGTCCGGGCTCGCGCACCCTACCTACGGCATCGCGCCCACGTCGGGCGTGCAGGCCTTCCTGAACTCCGGAATGAACGGGCCGCCCCGGCTGGTGGAGCGGCTGCTCCACAAGCACGGCGTGGCGCGCGAGGACGTGACGCTCATCTCGCACCAGGCCACGCGCAAGCTGATGGACGACTGGGCGAAGGAGATCCGCCCGCGCGAGTACCTGGACACGTTCGAGGACTTCGGGAACATGGTGCACGCGTCCATCCCGGTGACGCTGGCCCGGTTCCACCGCGAGCTGCGAACGAAGTACCTGGTGATGGTGGGCCTGGGGATCGGCGCGCACCAGATGGCCCTGCTGGTGCGCGTCTGAGGGACGCCGGCTACTGGTCGTCGCAGGGCGTGCCCAGCCGGAGGCCGGTGTAACCCCCAGCTCGTTGTAGATGAGCGGCAGGTTCTGCCCCACGGGGACGTTGCGCAGCTCGACCTCCGTGCGCGGGTTTTCGATCCACATGGGCGTCTGCGCGCGGTCGATGACGAGCCGCAGCTGCCCTTCTTCGTGGTGAAGATTTTCCCTTCGGAGTCCGCCACCACGTTGGTCATCTTCTGGGGCTTCAGGTCGCCCCGGGGCCCGATGAACACCCGGAAGTTACGCGCCTCCGAGGGCGTGAAGCCCTTGTCCACGTAGTAGTACGTGCCCTTTCAGTCGCGCAGCAGCGCGTGCGGGACGAACTTCTGCGGGTTGGGGGCGTAGGTGGCCTTGCGCAACATCTCGCGCGCCTCCGTGCGGGATGACTCCAGGGACACCTTGCGCTCACCACAGCGCAGCGAACAGGTGCGCTCCTGGGTGTCCACGCTCAGCGCCGAGTGCACTCGCAGATCGAGCCCGTCGTAGTCGGGGGTGCCCTTCGGGTTGAGAAGAAGCGCGGATCCATGAAGGTCATGGCGGACAGGTTGCCGCCGCGGGGACGGGGCACCTCGACGAACGCCTTCCCGTCGCCGTAGAGAGTGGTCCTCCAGGCCGTCCGTCTCCTCGTAGGGCACCGCGGCGACGTAGTGCCCCTTGCCGTCGGTGCAGACAGGGGTGGCCTCCAGGAGCATCCGCTGCCCCAGGTTCTCCGCCTTGCCCCACGACGGTTCGACGGCGGCGGCGGGGCTTGCGACGAGGAGCGGCCACGGGGAGGTGCTTCTTGAAGTAGCGGGTGGCGGCCTTCTCCTGATTGGAGATCCTCCGGGTAGTGGTCCACACGAAGCGGTCGCCTTGCAGGGCGGGCTCCAACGCGGCGCCGAAGCGGCAGTCCAGATGCTCGAGGCGGGCCTCACCGTCCGCGGGCCTCCTCGGACACCTCGCACATCGCCTTCAGCGCGTTGAGGGGAAGGCGCAGAAGCGAGCGATGTCCTGGGCCTTGAGCACGGGCTCGCTGATGGTGGCCCAGTCGATGGCGCCCGCCACGGAGGTCCCGCAGGAGGTGTTCATCGCCTGGAGCACTTCGGCGTAGGCGGTGTCGTGGACGGATTCCTCGGCCTTTCGGTCAAGGCCATCAGCTTCGCCAGCTGTCCGCTCTGGGTCTCCTGCTGGTGCAGCGCGTAGACCCTTCCGGCTTGAGTTTCTGGGAGCGCGCTTCGTCGGTACTGGACCGCGATGCCGTTGCCGGGGCCTCCAGGGAAGTGCAGCTCCGCGCGGGTGCCCACGATGATCAGCGGCGAGTAGTCCTTCCCGTGCCACTGGGTGGTGTAGCTATGCCGCTGGGTGCTGAGGCTGCTCCAGTCCTTCAGGGTGTAGGGGAGCACCAGGGTGTCCAGCACGGAGCCGGTGCCCTGGATGCGCAGGATGAACTTCTTCTGCTCGCGGGGCGCGAGCGGTACCACGGCGACCTGCTCTCCCTGCGGCCGCGAGGACACCTTGCCTGGCTCGACGGGGGCCGCGGCCAGGACGGGCAGGGGGCCCAGGACGGCGGCCAGCACGGCCACTGCGACGACGACTCTCACGCGCGCTTCCTTCCCCTTGCCGGGGGACTTCGGCCGCGGCGGTGTTCCCGCGCACGGCCGGGGGACGATCAGGGCTCCATGCTCAGATCGACTTCGTACTTCCGGCACTCCTGCTCTGCCTTCAGTCGGAGCTTCTTGGGCAGCAGGTTCCACTCGGCACGGGCCCCGCCCGAGGTCCTTCTGCATGCAGCGGATCTGCGTCAGCAGCAGGCGGGCCGCGAGGTTGGGGCCGTCCGTGTAGCTGCGCTGGGCCCGGTTGATCGCCGCGGGCAGGTCCTTCTCGGCGATCGCCGCACGCGCTCCCTGGAGGGCCACGCGCGAGGCCTCGTTCGGGGGATCGACATGAGGCCCTGCTTCGCCGCGGGAGCCTCGGTTCCCTTCTGCTTCCCCTGAGAAGGCACCTTGGGCGTCGAGGTGGGTGGGGTCTGCGCCACGGTGGGTGGCTGGGGCGGGGGCTGCGGTGCCGTGGTCGGTGGGGGGAGGGGAGGTGGGACGTTGTTCACGGCGGGCGGCGGAGCCGCGACGGGCTGTGGCGGCGTGCTCGCGACAATCGGTGGCGGCACGACAGGCGAGGGCCGCAGCCACCAACCCAGCCCCACGGCGCACGATCAACGCGGCGGCGCCCGCGACCGGCAGCACTCGTGACTTCGGCTGGCCGCCACGGGCGGAGCCGTCCACGGGCAGCGTCGTCGGGCCGGGCGCTCCCACCACGCCCGCCACGCTCACGGGCGCGAGCGGCTGGCCGTGGGAACCGACGGGACCCGCGAGGCTGCCAGGAGTCGCTTGCTGCCCACCGAGGCTGCCCGGAGTGACGTGCTGCTGGCCCGTGAGGCTGCCCGGAGCGATGTGCTGGCCCGCGATGGAGCCTGGGGCCAGCTGCCCACCGAGGCTGCCCGGAGCGACGTGCTGGCCCGTGCCGTAACCTGAAGCGACGTGCTGCCCACCGATGCTCCCTGAGGCGGCCTGCGGGCTCGTGCCGTAGGCCTGTGAGCCGGCTACTGGCAGGGCCACACCCGAGGTCCCCACGGCGCCTGGCGCCACCCCGCTCGCGGGCATCTGCGTGGCGCCGAACCCCAGCGTGCCGCCCGCGGCCTGGGCCTGCTGACCGAACGGCGTCGTGCTGCTGCCACGGGGCGCCAGCGTCGCATCGAAGCCGATGTCATCCGGCTCCGCGACCGCGCCAGGACCGAGCGGCCCGTCCCCGGGCCCTTGTTCGCCGGCGCCATCGTGGCGCCCATCGCGTCCTCGTCATCCGGAACCACCGAGGGCAGGGCGACGCCGGAGGGACGCTTCGAGCGCGTAAAATCCGGGCCGCGAGCTGTTCCTCCGTCTCTGGCAACGACTGGAGCGTCGCGCCCGTGAGCTCCGCGATGAACGACGCGACGTCCGGATGGCAATATCCGGGTTCTTCTCCAGCGCGCGCGTCACCGCCCGGGCGACGTTCGGCGGAAGGTCCGGCATCAGCGTGGAGAGCGACACCGGCGGCTCATGCACCACGCGGTAGATAATCTGCGCCAGCGACCCGCCGCCAAACGGCGTCATCCCGGAGAGCATCTCGAACACGATGCCGCCCAGCGCGAACAGGTCCGTCCTCGCGTCGATGCGCCGGTTGTGCCCCTGTGCCTGCTCCGGGGACATGTACTGCGGCGTGCCGATGAGCACCGCCTCCTGCGTCTGGAGCGTCTCGGAGGACATGACCTTCGAGATGCCGAAGTCGAGCAGCTTCACGCGCTCGCCCACCACGCCGCCGGAGTCGGTGGGCACCAGGAAGATGTTCGCGGGCTTCAGGTCGCGGTGCACGACCCCAGCGCGATGCGCCGTCTGGAGCGCCGAACCCATCTGCCGCGTGAAGGAGAACACCTCCTCCAACGACAGCCGCCCGCGCCGCAGCCGGTCCGCGAGGCTCTCGCCCCGCAGGTACTCCAGCACCAGGAACGGACTGCCGTCCTCCAGCGTGTCGAAGTCCAACACCTCCACGATGTTCGGGTGCCCCAGCCGGGAGGCGATCTCCGCCTCGCGCCGGAAGCGCACGTGGAGGTCCGGCCCCACGTGGTCCCCGATGCGCAGCACCTTCACCGCCACCTGCTTGCCCGGAAGCCGCAGGTGCTGGGCCAGGAACACCGACCCATGACGCCCACCCAACACAGAGACGACTTTGTACGTGTTCCGGAGGACCGAATCGATGTTCAGCTCACCGTCAGCCGAGCGCGTCATGGAAGAGGGCGTGTCCTGATGACAAAGGTCGCGAAGCACCACCGCGAAGCGGGGCGCCACGCTAGCACGCCCCATCCGCCAGGGCGCGCGCCTCGCCGCGGGCGCCCCCTGACAAGTCGAACGCCCGGACCCTCGTGACAGGACCCGGGCGTCATGAACTCCATCCTTCCCAGCCCCCCGGAAAGGAGCGCGTAGCGGGCGGCATCCCCTACCTGGAGGAGCCGAGCAGGCTCAGCCCCACTTGGACATCGTGCGACGGGGCGGAGGCGAACCCGGGCCCCGCGGCCGGAGCCGCCGGACGCGCCACCTGCGACGGCCGTGGCCACCGTCGCAGGCGCCTGGCCATGCCGCCATTGGCATGTGACGGGCCACTCGCTCGAACGCCCTGGCCGACCCCCGCCATTGCGGCCGACTCGGCCACCGCGACGCTGACCCCCGCCGCCACCCCCGCCGTTGCCACGCGCGGAGCCCCGTCCGCCCCGGTTGCCGGACAGCGGGGGACGGGTGTCCTCCACATCCCCAGGCAGGGGAGGGGGCAGCTGCGAGCGGAAGCCCGCGTCCGCCACCGGCACGCTGCGGCGGATGGTGCGCTCGATGTCGCGAGGTACGCGCGCTCCTCGGGGTCGCAGAACGAACGCCATCCCGCGGCGCCCGGCCCGGCCGGTGCGGCCGATGCGGTGCACGTAGGTCTCCGGCACGTCGGGCAGGTCGTAGTTGATGACGTGCGAGATGTCGTCGATGTCCAGCCGCGCGCGGCGATGTCGGTGGCCACCAGCACGCGCATCTTGCCGCGCTTGAAGTCCGCCAGCGCGCGCTCGCGCGCGTTCTGCGACTTGTTGCCGTGGATGGCGTCGGCCGCGATGCCCGCGTGCGCCAGCTGCTTGGCCACGCGGTTGGCGCCGTGCTTCGTGCGGGTGAAGACGAGCGCCCGCTTCATCGCCGGGTCGCGCAGCAGGTGCGTCGAGCAGCGCGCGCTTGGCGGCTCGGTCCACGAAGTAGACGGCTGCTCGACGCGTCTCGGCGGTGCAGGCGACGCGGGCGTCACGCGACCTCGCACCGGGTTCGTGAGGATCTGGCCGGCCAGCGTGCACGATCTCGCGCGGCATGGTCGCGCGAGAAGAACAGCGTCTGCCGCTTCTCGGGCAGCTGCGCGATGACCCGCCGGACGTCGTGGATGAAGCCCATGTCCAGCATGCGGTCGGCCTCGTCCAGGACGAACATCTCCACTCGCGCGAGGCGCACGAGGCCCTGTCGATCAGATCGAGCAGCCGGCCCGGGCGTGGCGACCAGGATGTCCACGCCCTGCGCGCAGCGCCTGTGATCTGCGGGTTCTGGCCCACGCCGCCGAAGACGACCGTGTGGCGCAGCGGCAGGTGCTGCGCCGTAGGCACGCGAAGCTCTCGTCGATCTGCGCGGCCAGCTCGCGCGTGGGCGTGAGCACCAGGCACGCGGCCGGCGCGCGCGCCGCCTCGGGCTGGCGCCGGCGCTGCGGCAAGCGCTGGAGGATCGGCAGCGCGAACGCCGCCGTCTTGCCGGTGCCCGTCTGGGCGCAGCCCAGACAGGTCCTTGCCCGCCAGCACGTGAGGAATCGCCTTCTACCTGGATGGGCGTCGGCGTGGTGTAGCCCTCGGCCTTCACGGCCTTGAGAAGGGAATCGGTCAACTGCAGTTCGTCGAAAGTCATGAAATCCCGCGATGAAGGGTGGGCGCACTCCCCCTCCGGCGGGGGACCGACCGCGCAGCGCGCCCTCCCGGCGTTGTCCGGCGCCTTGCGGTACGCGGTCAGGCCAAATTGCGGCCCGAGGCACCTGGAAACGTCCTGGAACCCCTGGGCTCCCGGAACGATTCCCGGTGCCGCCCAGGGCCCGGCCACACTGCCTGCAACGGGGGGCAATGTCCCGGGAAATCCTTCCCGCCCGGCTGCTCCCCTCCGCTGTGGAGATTTCGGACAGGGCTGGAGGCAGCCTGTCCCCGTCGTCCCCAACCCCCCAGTCCGGGCGCCAGTGGCCTCCTCTCTCGGACGCCCTCCCAAGTCGCCAAAAATCATTGAATTCAAACCAGATGGTTGTGGGACAGTCCTGGGATTCGATTGGGCGAAAGCTTCACCCACTATTTGCTGGCATGGCGGTTGCTAGCCCATGCCGCGTCGCGCCGTGAGGGCGCGGGCGGTGGGCCCCTGGGAGGAGCGGGATTTGGAAGCGGTGGCAGCGACAGACGGTGGGGCTGGCCTGGGGCTTGGGGCTGTGCGTGGCGGCGCTGGCATGTGCCCAGCCCAAGGCGGGGGCGGTCCGGGGGACTGGGGTCTCCACGGAGTCGGTGCAGGACAGGGCCCGCGCGCTGGCCGCGAAGCCGTACCAGGAGCCACCCATCGGGGTGCCGCCTTCCTTCGAGAAGCTCACGTACAATCAGTTCCGGGACATCCGCTTCCGTGACTCGGCGTCGCTGTGGCGTAAGAAGAGGGGCTGCCCTTCCGGGCGGAGTTCTTCCACCCGGGCTTCTATTACACGCGTCCCGTGGTGGTGAACCTGGTGGAGGCGGCAGGGCGCGCCCGGTGCCCTTCTCCACGCGGATCAGTTCACCTATGGGCCCCTGGTGGGCACGCCGCCCAAGGGCAAGGTGAACGGCTTCGCGGGCTTCCGGCTGACGCGCCGCTGAACACGAAGGATTACTACGACGAGCTGGTGGCCTTCCTGGGCGCCAGCTACTTCCGCGCGCTGGGCAGGGCAACCTCTATGGCCTGTCCGCGCGCGGGCTCGCCATCGACACGGCGCTGCCGGGGGGCGAGGAGTTCCCCGATGTTCCGCGGAGTTCTGGCTGGAGACGCCGGCCGCGGGCGCGCGGACGCGGTGGTGGTGCACGCGCTGATGGACAGCCCCAGCGTGACGGGCGCGTACCGCTTCGCCATCCCCCCGGGCGAGCGACGGTGATCGACGTGGAACGCGACGTTCGCGCGCAAGGTGGTGCGGCAGCTGGGCGTGGCGCCGCTCACCAGCATGTTCCTCTTCGGTGAGAACGACCGGGGCGACTTCGACGACTTCCGCCCGGAGGTCCACGACTCCGACGGCCTGTCGGTGTGGATGAAGAACGGCGAGAAGCTGTGGCGCCCCCTGAAGAACCCAAAGAGCTCCAGGTCAGCAGCTTCCACTCGGACGGGCTCACGGGCTTCGGCCTGCTGCAGCGCGACCAGGCGTTCACCAGCTACGAGGACCTGGAGGCGCGCTACGAGCGCCGGCCGGGCGCCTGGGTGGAGCCGGTGAGCGACTGGGGCGCGGGCTCCGTGCGGCTCGTGAGATCCCGACCCGCGAGGAGATCCACGACAACATCGTGGCCTTCTGGGGGCCGGATGCGCCGGTGCAGGCGGGCGCGCAGCTTCGCTTCGCCTACCGGCTGTCCTGGGGCTTCGCCCCCGAGGGCGCTAGAAGGCTGGGGGTTCCACCGTCGCGGCGACGCGTGTCGCGGCGGGCAGCAAGCCGGGGGCGCGCCGCTTCGTCCTCGACTTCACGAAGGACGCTGGGGAAGGCACGGGGCCGGTGGAGGCTCGCCACGCTTCACGTGGCCAGGTGCTGCACCCCGCGCGCGGAGGTCCATGCCATCTCCGGTGGCTACCGCGCGGCCTTCGAGCTGCTGCCCGACGGGGACGCCCCCGTCGAGCTGCGCTGCTTCCTGAAACGCGGTTCCGAGACCCTCACCGAGACCTGGAGCTACCTGTGGATTCCGTGACCACGCACCCTGTTTTCATGTCGTTCGCTCAAAGTCTGGGCGCAAGGACTCGAAGGCGGCTACCGGGTAGCCGCGGAATTGCAGGCGTCCAGCCTGTAGAAGAAGCGCACGCCGCCGCCACTTTACCGCCGCCAGCGTCCTGCTGGCGGCTTTCCCTATTTGGGCGCGGCGTCCGCAACGGGCGGCAGCAACGCCACCAGGAACTCCGCGATGCAGGCCTTCCACGTATTCCCCACGTGTTCATCCATCACATCGAACGGCGCAGCGGCCGCATCGACGCCCACCGAGCGCGCGATCTCGATCAACGACGCGAACGACCGATCCGCCAGCGTCTGCAGGTGCGGCGCGACACGCGGATCGTCGCAACGATCAGACCACTGCGATTCCATTTGAAGCCTCCAGAGTTTCTGTCGCCACCGGATGAGCCACCACCTCGGTCCCTCCAACCAGATCGTTGAACGCGCGCCCGGAGTCGGCGCGCCGTGCGAAATCGCCCGTGTAGTCCTGCCAGCGACGAATCGCTACGTCGCAGTACTTCGGGTCCAGTTCAATCACGCGCGCCTGGCGGTTGGCGCGCTCGCACGCGAGCAACGTCGTTCCGGACCCGCCGAATGGATCGAGGATCGTGTCGCGGGTCTTGCTGCTGTTCCGAAGCGCGCGCTCAACAAGCTCCACCGGCTTCATGGTCGGGTGTTCCAGGTTCGCCATGGGCCGCTTGATGAACCACACGTCGCCCTGGTTCCGGTCGCCGCACCAGAAGTGCTGCGTCCCGTCGCGCCAGCCGTAGAGGATCGGCTCGTACATCCGCTGGTAGTCCGACCGGCCCAGCGTGAAATGGTGCTTGGCCCAGATCACGAACGTTGACCAGTGGCCACCGGCGTCCGAGAACGCGCGAAACAGCGTGTGCAACTCCGACGAGGACATGCACATGTAGATGGCGCCCTTCGTGACGGCCAGCATGTTGGCCGACGACTCTCGAAGGAAGTCATAGAACTTCTCGCCAAGCGCGTCGTTGCCGATAGTGAGCTTCTTCGCGGTCTTTCCTTCGTAGGCGACGTTGTACGGCGGATCGTGAAAACCATGTCGGCCAAGCCGCCGGCCAGGACCTTCTCGATGTCGGCCATCTGCGTCGCGTCGCCGCAGAGCAACCGGTGCGGGCCCAGCATCCAAACGTCCCCCAGGACCGTGACAACCTGTTCCTGATCGCTTGGAAGCGCGTCCGGATCGGTGAGTCCGTCACTGGTCGTCTCCGGGTCGCGGAGCAACTCCTCCAACTCGGCGTCGGTGAAGCCAACCAGGTCGAGGTCGAAGGAATCCGCTTTGAGTGAATCTAGTCCGACGCGCAACATCTCCTCGTTCCATCCGGCGCTCAGCGCCAGCCGGTTGTCGGCGAGCACGAGCGCGCGGCGTTGCGTTTCGGAGAGATGGTCGA
>CAWFBN010000087.1:0-46547 GCA_963813955.1 uncultured Alphaproteobacteria bacterium
GGACGCCCGTGCTCGACCAGCAGCGGATGGAGGCCCGGGCGCGGGTCGATCAGGCCCAGGCGACGCTGGAAAATCTCAAGGAATCTCTGAACCGGCCGGAACAGATCGCCGTGTTCAAGGCGACGCTCGAACGCGCCAAGGCCTCGCTGGTGCTGTCGCAATCCGACTTCGACCGCCAATCGGCGCTGCTGCCCAAGGGCGCGACGACGGCGGCCCAGCGCGATCAGGCCAAATACGCGCTCGACCGCGACAAGGCCGGCGTGGCCGAGGCGGAGCGCCAGATCGACGCGGCGCTTTTGCCGTCGCGCAATCAGGAGATTTTGGGCGCCGAAGCCGCGATCCTCCAGGCCAATGCGCAATTGCATCAGATCGACGTGCGGATCGCGCGCCAGAGCGTTTCCGCGCCCTGCCGCCGGCGTGATTCAGGATGTCTATTTCTGGCCTGGCGAATTGGTCGCCGCCTCGCAGCCGATTTTGGCCCTGCTGCCGCCGGAAAACCGAAAAATCCGCGTCTATGTGCCGGAGCCGCAACTCGCGAAATTTTCGCTCGGCGCGTCCATCGAAATCTCCTGCGACAATTGCCCCACCGGCCTCAAAGCGCGGGTGATCTATATTTCGCAACAGGCCGAATTCACCCCGCCGGTGATTTTTTCCTTGCAGGAGCGCGGCAAGCTGGTGTTCCGCGTCGACGCGAGGCTCGACGACAACAGGCTGACGCTGCCGCTGGGCCTGCCGATCACGGCGCGGCTCGCGGCGCCGGAGCCGGTTAAATGAACGACGACATCGTCATCGACGTCCACAACCTCAGCAAGAGCTTTGGCGGCAAGATGGTGGTTGAAAACCTGTCGATGCAGGTGAAGCGCGGCCGCATCCACGAATTGCTCGGTCCCAATGGCAGCGGCAAGACCACCACCATCCGCATGCTCTGCGGGTTGCTGACGCCGGACAGCGGAACCGGAACCTGTCTGGGCTACGACATCCTGACGCAGCAGACCGAAATCAAGCGCCGCACCGGCTACATGACGCAAAAATTTTCGCTCTACGCCGACCTGACCATTCGCGAGAACCTCGAATTCATCGGCCGCGTCTTCGGCCTGCCCGATCCCGCGCGCGAGCGCCAGCGAAGCCATCGACCGCCTCGGCCTCACCGCGCGGAAAAATCAGCTTGCCGGCGAATTGTCGGGCGGCTGGAAGCAGCGTCTGGCGCTCGGCGCCTGCATCATGCCCAAGCCCGAACTTCTGCTGCTCGACGAGCCCACCGCCGGCGTCGATCCCAAGGCGCGGCGCGATTTCTGGGACGAGATCCACAGTCTGGCGCGGGAGGGACTGACCGTGCTGGTCTCGACCCATTACATGGACGAGGCCGAGCGCTGCCACGAGATCGCCTATCTCGCCTATGGCCACCTTTTGGCGCAAGGGACGGCGGCAAGCGTCATCGCCGACGCCCATCTCGCCACTTATACCGTGACCGGCCCCGATCTCGGCGCGCTGGCCGGTGAACTGAAGATCGAGCCGGGCGTGGAAATGGTGGCGCCTTTCGGGGCCAGCCTGCATGTGGCGGGCCGCGACGCCGCCGCGCTCGAACGGACAGCGGAGAAATTCACCGCCCTTGGCCGGGTGTGGACGCGGGACGCGCCGACGCTGGAAGACGTGTTCATCGACCTGATGACCCGCGCGCAGGATAATTTCCAATGAGCGCGCCAGAGGGCCGGCTTTCGCGCTTCCGCGCCTCGATGCGGCGGCTCGCGGCGGTGTTCATCAAGGAGACCATTCAGCTGCGTCGCGACCGGCTGACCTTCGCCACCATGATCATGATCCCGGTCATGCAACTGGTGTTGTTCGGCTTCGCCATCAATTCCGACCCCAAGCACTTGCCGACCGCGGTGCTCGACAATGACCACAGCGCTTATTCGCGGCTCTTCATCGCCGCCTTGCGCGCCACCGACTATTTCGACATTCGCTATACCCTCGCCGGTCCCGAGGAGATCGACCCCAAAATTCTCTCGGGCGCGGTCAATTTCGTCCTCGAGATTCCGCAGGATTTCGCCCGAAAAATGGCGCGCGGCGAAAACCCCGCCATTCTGGTCATCGCCGATGGCGCCGACCCCACCGCGGTCAATGGCGCGCAAATGGCCCTGAACGGCATGGCGGCGCAGGTTTTCTCGCGTGAATTGCTCGGCCCGCAGCAAAGCCTGTCGTCAAAGCCCGCTCCTTTCGAAGTGAGGCTGCACAAGCGCTATAATCCGGCCGGCGAGACGCGGCTCAATATCGTGCCGGGACTGGTCGGAACCATCCTGACCCTGACCATGCTGATTTTCACCGCCTTGTCGGTGACGCGCGAGATCGAGCGCGGCACCATGGAATCCCTGCTCGCCATGCCGATCAATCCAGTCGAGATCATGCTCGGCAAAATCCTGCCCTATGCAGCGGTCGGCTTTTTCCAGATGGCGCTCATCGCCACTGCGGCGCGCTTCATCTTCCATGTGCCGATAGTCGGCAATCTCGGCACGTTCGTGATCTTGTCGATGCTGTTCATCGTCGCCAACCTGTCGGTCGGCTATACGTTTTCCACCATCGCCCGCAACCAGTTGCAGGCGATGCAGATGAGCTTCTTCTTCTTCCTGCCGAGCATTTTGCTCTCCGGCTTCATGTTCCCGTTTCGCGGCATGCCGGACTGGGCGCAGGACGTCGGCTCGATCCTGCCGCTCACCCATTATCTGCGCATCGTGCGCGGCGTGATGCTCAAAGGCGCAGGCTTCGCCGACCTCGCCTCCGACACAGCGGCGCTCGCGGCGTTCACATTCGCCGCGATGGCGATCGCGGTGGCGAGGTTCCGCCAGACGCTGGATTGAGGGGACTGGCCGAATCGGATGGCAATCGGCGACCGCATCGTTTATGCGGACGGAAAGGCTTTTCAGGCGACAGGCGCGGCATGGACGAGGGACTTCGGCAGATCATCGCCATGCTGACGGTGGCCATGGCCGTCGCCATGGTCGCGCGACGGCTCAAGCTGCCTTACACGGTCGGCCTCGTGCTTGTCGGCGCGCTGCTGGCCTTTTCCAAGACCGAAGTCGGACCGGCCCTCACGCCGGACCTGATCTTCGACCTCATCCTGCCGCCGCTGCTATTCGAGGCGGCGCTGGCGCTGCACTGGCGCGATCTGCGTCGCGACCTCCTGCCGATCCTGATCCTGTCATCGCTCGGAACGGTGATCGCCATGGCGATCATCGCAACGGGCATGATCCTCCTGTTCCACTGGCCGGCGCCTTCGGCCCTTGTGTTCGGCGCGCTGATTTCAGCGACCGATCCGGTCGCCATCATCGCCATGTTCAAGGATAACAAGATCCACGGGCGACTTCGCCTGCTGGTCGAAAGCGAGAGCCTGTTCAACGACGGCGCCGCCGCCGTGCTGTTTTCGTTGGCCCTGACCTATGCCGCAGCCAGCGATCACGCGCCCTCGGCGATCGACATGTCAATCACGCTGGCCCGCATGGTCGCGGGCGGGATCGGCGTCGGCGCAGCGGTCGGCGGCGCTGCGCTCCTGTTCTCCCGAGGAACATCGGAGCATCTGGTCGAGGTCACTTTGACCACCATCGCCGCCTTCGCTTCCTTTCTCGTGGCGGAGCTTTTTCATGTTTCCGGCGTGCTGGCCACGGTTACGGCGGGCCTGATCATGGGCAATCTCGGCGTCATGGTGTCGCGCGGCAAGATTTTCATCAGCGCGCGAGGCCGCGAGGCCCTGACGAACTTCTGGGAATTCGCGGCCTTCCTGGCCAATTCCGTGGTGTTCCTGCTGATCGGCGCCAATGTCGCCAACATGCCCTATCAGGTTTACGGACCTGCGGTTCTCATCGGCGCCATCGCCATTGTGCTGGTTGGGCGGGCGCTGACGGTTTATCCGCTCAGCCTGGCCTTCCGGGGATCGCGATGGGCGATCACCGCCGCCCAGCAACATGTGCTGTGGTGGGGCGGATTGCGCGGCGCGCTCGGTCTCGCGCTGGCCTTGTCGCTGCCTGCTGAGCTTCCCCTGCGCAACGATATCGTCGTCGTGACTTTCGGCGTGGTGGCCTTTTCGATCATCGCGCAAGGCCTGACCATGCCGCTGCTGCTGCGCTGGCTGGGTTTTTTGCCGGAGCGGAGTTAGTTATCGCAGCAAACAAGCTGGCCGTCATGGCCGGGCTTGTCCCGGCCATCCACGCGGCGCCACAGCGGAAACCTTCGGCGTTGACTGCATCGGGACGGCGTGGATGCCCGGCACAAGGCCGGGCATGACGGCTTCGGACGTTTGCGCGCGACCGAAGGACTCCAAAACCGATTTTCGCTTCCCGCCGGACGAGTGGGAGTCGAACCGCAGCTATTCCCCGGCCATTTCCTCAGCCGGTTCACGCACCGCGAAAACCTTGCCCTTGAAACTCACACTTTTCAGTTGCAGTCCGCCTTTTTCGGCAAAGGCGTCGGGGCGCAGTTTTAGTTCGCCCTCTTCCATGCTTATCCCGAGCAATGCGTGGGCGGCCGAGATCATGCGCGCCGCGGCGCCTGAGTACCAGGCCCAGCCGCCGCGCCCCGCATAGCCGGGGCCGTCGTAGACATCGGCCGGTTGCTGATGCGGCGGCAGGCCGTAGATGTCGATTTTTTCAGGCCCGGTTTTGGTCAAGGGCGACAGCGATTCCCAAACTTGGAACGCCCGCGACAGGTCCAGCGCCGCTTGCGCGTCGTCGCCTTCGCGCTCCGCCTTTTCCGCCAGCTTCACCAGCGCGTCCACGAACCACGACGAGCCGTGTGAATATTGGCCGCCGTTCTCGCGCACGCCGGGCGGGTAATCGGCGCTGCGGCCGGGGAAAGGTTTGGAGTTTTCGTCATAGGGCGGCGTGACCAGCAGCACACGGTCGCCCTTGTCGAGCGCCGCGAGACCATTTTCCAGCGCCTTGCGCCCGCGCTCGTTCTGGACCGCGCCGGACAGCGACGGCCAGGCCGAGGACATGGCGCCCATGGGCAGGAATTCTTCGCCGTCGTCGGCAAAGGCGCGCACAAAACGGTCGCCGCGCCAGCAGGAATCCAGCGCCGCCTGCAAATTTTGCGCGCGTGAGCGAAGCTTGTCCGCCAGCTTGGTCTCGCCACGCGCCTCGCACAGCGGGATGAAACGGGTCAGAATGTCGTAGAGGAAAAAGCCCACCCACACGCTCTCGCCACGTCCGCGAAAGCCGACCAGATTCATGCCGTCGTCCCAGTCGCCCGCCCCCATCAACGGCAGGCCATTGGCGCCGAAACGGCCGAGCGTATGCTCGATGGCGCGGCGGCAATGCTCGAACAGCGTTCCGCGCTCGCGCGACGGCAAGGGCGAAATCACATGGCCCTCGACGCCCGGCGGCACGGCTTCGCCTTCGATGAAGGGCAGGATTTCGTCGAGGATGGCCTTGTCGCCTGTCCCGTTGACATAGCGCGTGGTGAGGTAGGGCAGCCAGAGATGCGGGTCGGAAGCGTGGGTGCGCTCGCCGATGCCGACGCCGCCCTGCGGCGATTCATGCCACCATTTGAGCACGTCGCCTTCGACGAATTGCTGGCGGCCATGCATGAGGATCTGCTGGCGCGCCAGTTCCGGGGCCAGCAGGATCAGCGGCAGCACATCCTGCAACTGATCGCGATAGCCATAGGCGCCCGAACGCTGCGACGGGCCAGTGCGGCCCCACAGACGGGCGGTCAGCAGTTGATAGGGCAGCCAGTCGTTGACCAAACGGTCGAAATCGGGCCGATTGGTTTCTATGCGCAGCGCGCCGAGCATGTCGTCCCAGAACTCTTGCAGCAGACCAAATTTTTCGCGCGCGAATTCGAGCGTCGCGGCGCGGTGCGCCAAGCTCTTGCGCCCCGGCCAGCGTCGATGCCGCGCCGAGCGCGACGCAGATCTGCGCCTCGCCGCCGGGCGGCAGTTCGATCACGCCAGCGAAACCGGCGGCGCGGCGGCCATCGTCCTCGGCGCCCGAATCGGCATGGCCATGCAGCGCCAGGAAAGGAACGCGCGGATCGTCGCCGCGAGCCCCCAAAATCTTTCTGCCGAGAATTTTCGCGCGCGAATTTTCACGGCAATCGGCGTCGAGCGAGGTCGAAACGAAAGCCCAGTTCTGCACAAACTCATTGCGCGGATTGGCGAAATAATGAGCGCGTCCGCTGTCGTCGGTTTCCATCTCCAGCACGCCGACCGAATCCGGCGGCGTTTCGGCGAGGACGATTTCGACCACCGGCGCGATGCGATAGACCTGTTCCCGATCCGTGCGGTTGCGCAGGGTCAGCAGCAGGATTTCCACCGGTTCATCAGGCGCGACGAAAAGCATCTGCTCCAGCGCCAATGTCGGGCTTTCGCTGGTAAAACGCACATAGCCGCGTCCAAAAACCGCGTCATAATGCGTGTCGGGCCGGCGCAAAGGCAGCAGCGTCGCGGAATGGACCTCGCCGGTGTCCTTTTCGACAACATAGATCGCCTGGCCGGGAGGGGCGTTGCGGCCCTCTCCCATGCGGAAAGGCGTCAGGCTGTTGGCGCGGGCGTTGCGGTGGAAGGCGAAAATGTCGCCATCGTGGCTCGCCACGGCGCCCAGCCCATGCGGGCCGGCCATGACATGGGAGAAGGGGCGCGGCGCGGCGGGCGCCGTCTGCAATTCACGTCCATCCTCCGAAAAGGCGAAGCGCGGCAGCACCGGAAGAATGGCCCGCTCGAGCGCGCGGCGACGCGCGAATGTGGCGGCCAAAGTCTCCGCAGGCAGCGACACGGAAAGATATTTTTCTATTCTTCTGCGCCGCGATGGCCTCGTTTTCGGCCCAGCCGTCAACCAATGTGAGTTCGACCGACCCACTGGCCGGCAATTCGATCTCCACCAGCAGCGCGGCGCAGGGATCGAAACCGTAAAGCAGCCCCTCATCCGCCGGATCGCGCAGCAGAAGGCCGCGCGTAACAGCGTCGGGGTCGCGCCGCTGGCCAAGGCCGAGGAAACGTGAGCGCACGTCCTCATAGCCGACAAGGCGCACGGCGTCGCTTTGGCTGACGGCGTGGAAGGCGATTTCGCGCGACAGGCGCTTGCTGGCGAAATCCCCGGACTGATTTTTGAGCAGACGGTTGCGCGCGAAAATCGCCGCGAGCGGCCGCACGAAGGTCGTTCCCACATGCAGGGCGTTATACGGGGAGTCGCGCCGCTCCACGCCGCCCTCGTTCATCACCAGATCGCGGTAGGAGGCGATCCGGATTTTGCGCGGAGCGTCGGCGAGATTGTTCAGCCGGAGGCGCCAGACGGCGACCGGTTCGCCCGAGGCCATCTCGACGCTGGCCTCGCAGCGCAGATCGTAAATCGCGCCCTTCAGTTCCGCCTTATCCGGCGAGACCGAAGTGAAACTGCCAAATCCGTGTCCGGTCGGCTCATTGCCGAGCGACCACAGGCGCGGCGCCGCGCCCGCCTGTTCCTCGCTGAAATAAAGGAAGGCGCCGCGCGGCAGGATCGGATCGTCCATGACGCGCGTCATGTCGATCGACGAACCACGGCGAGCCGCCGATTCGACGCGAAAATAGCTCTGGCCATCGCGCGCCAGGGTCAGAGACAGCAGGCCGTTGCCAAGCGCGAACGGCGCGTTGGCGTCAGCCTTGGCGCGGGCGCCGGGGCGGGTCAGGATGAACAAGCCCAGCGCAAGGCACAGGCCGAGGGCGAACAGGGCATAGCCGAGCAGCAGGCTGACGATGGGCGTCACGCCGGCGGTATGAGCGGCGAAGGCGGCGTCCCAGGCCTTGTCCCATTCGCCGCCACGCGGAATGTAGAAGGGAATGAGCAAAGGCGCCCAGGTGCCGAAACGGCGCAGGCCTTCGGGAATGGCGCGCGAGCGCGACTTGGCGCCCAGGAAGCGCGCCGCGCTTTCATCCGCCATGTCGCCGCCGACGAAGGACAGGTTGACCAGAGTCGCGACGCGCAGGCCCATGTGATCGAAATAGATCAGCACGCGCAGCCAGTCATAGGTGAGCAGCGCGGTGAAGATCGACAGGCTCCAGTCGCGGAACTGCGACGGCGGCAGGCTGGCGTTCATATAGGCCGCGACGCTGGTGCGGATCATGCCATCCTGATTATACCAGGTCGGATCGGGCGCGACCTTGAGGAAGGCGTAAATGATCGGCGCCATCCACAGGCCCCAGCGCAACACGACAATGGCGTTGTCGGCCAGACGGCGCACGCCCTCGGCGCTGAACAGCAGCTTTATGGGCGCGAGATCGCGCTTGAGCAGCGCCGTGAGGAAGAACAGGTTGATGCTGAACAAGGGGGCGGCGAAAACCCACTGGATCACGCCGGACAGCGATTCCAGATAGAAGAGTTTGACCGCGCCATCGACCATGCCCATGGGCATGGCGCCCCATTTCGAGAAAAAGGGCGTGATGACATAGAGCGTGTCGGGACGCCCGGCGGCGCCATAATTGACATGCACGTGATCGTTGAAATGCGCGCGCACCACGTCAAGCTGGGCGAAATCGAAATACCAGCCGACCGCGCCGCCGACCACGCCGCCGAGCAACACGCCCAGCGCATAGGGCCGCCAGGAGCGCGGCCGCTTGCGCAGGCCAGACGCCATGTCGCCGATGTCGCCAAACAGGATCGCGCCGACATAGGCCAGCGCGCCGAAGGCAAAGCCGAACAGGAAGCGCTCCAGACCCGCCGCCGTCGGCAGGCCGTTGGCGAAAGCCAGCAGGATTCCGGCGCCGACCACCGCGCCGCTGACGAAATTGGTCGGCTCAAGATAATGCTGTTTCAAACGTCCCACGAAGGGCGGCGTCGAATCGGTGGACTCGAGAATGGTCCGCGCCAAGGGAAACAGCGCCGCGCCCGCCAAGGCCGCGCCAAAATAACCCGAGGCGAGAAACAGGCTGACCGCGCCGGGTTCGGCGACAAAGGCTTGAACGGACAACAGGAGCGCGACGAAAACCCCGCCATAGACCGCGCCCTTGCCCGCGCCGGAACGCCAATAGCCATAGACGCGCTGCGCCACGGGCGGCGCATCGTGCAGGATATCGCCGAGAACGCCGGTGACGAGATAGACCTGCGCCCAAAGCCCCGCCTGCGCGAGCGCCGCCGCCAATGCTGCGCCCAGAATGCGCGGGATGGCGTAAAAATGCGCGAGCAGGGCGAGCGATCCGGCTTCCGCCACCGGCGGAGTCGCCGCCGCGGCAAAACCGGACATCAACAGGACGAGATGCATTTGCTTGCCGGGCGCCAACCGGCGGCCCATGGCGAGACAGGCGCCGTGGACAATCGCCTCGTTGACGACGAACAGGATCGCGCCGCGCAGCACAACGCGCGCCAGCGGCAAGGCGGCGCCGCCAGCCAGCATCCCGGCCACGCTGTCGAGCAAGGGCGAGCCGAGCGCCAGCAGCAGGTTGAATACGAAAGGCAGGACGAACAGGGCGGCGCAGGCGCTCACTCCGGTCCGCTTGCCATGATTGAGAAGGCCGATCACCGCCGCCGAAAGATAAAGCAGCGCCGCGACAATGCCGCCCGTTGGAGTGAGTCGCAGCAGATCGGAAAAATGATTGGGCGCGCCCCACAGGAGCGCGTCCGGCGCGACCGCGAAACCCAGCGCCGCCAGGGCCAGGAAATCGATGAGGAAAGCGAGAGGCGAGCCGCCTTCGCCGGTCAGCGTCAAGGTGAAGCCGCGCAAGGCCAGAGCCCCCGCCAGCCCTGCAGCCAGAGCCGCGACAGCGCCCCCTTGCGCGACGGCCCAGACCGCAATGATCAGCAGGCAGGCGCTCGCAAAGCGCAATAACCCGCTGGCGGCGGGGGCGAGGGATTTGTCAGGGGACTTGGTTGGAGCCAGCATCAGGAGCTTTCAAGCGTGATTTTTGCGGACATTAGCGAGCGAACGATCAACAGGCGAATCGTCCTTAACAAAAGACTTCCCTTTTAACCGTTTTGCGAATTTTGCGCGAATGCCCTAAAGGCTGGCCCTCCGCGCCGCTTTCCTTCCTCTCGGGACCTTCCCCTCGATGCAGCTTGTCCTCATTCTTCTGGCCGGATTTGGCGCGGGTTTCATCAATGCCCTCGCGGGCGGTGGTTCGTTTCTCACCTTCCCATCGCTGATCGCGGCGGGCCTGCCGGCGATTGACGCCAACGCCAGCAGCACCGTCGCGCTGTTCCCGGCGCAGGTGGCGACCACTTACGCCTATCGCGCCGGGCTGAAGAATCGCTCGCCGACCCGCGCATCAACGGACGCGTGCTGGCGATCATATCGCTGGTCGGCGGACTGCTGGGCGCGCTGCTGCTGCTCGCCACGCCGGAAAGCGTGTTCGAGCGCTCCATTCCCTTTCTGCTCGGCGGCGCCACGATGGTTTTCGCTTTCGGCATGGTCATGCCGAAAGATATGGAAAAAAAGCTTCTCGGGCCCATCGGCATTCTGGTCGTGCAAGTGTTCGTTTCGCTCTACGGCGGCTATTTCGGCGGCGGCATCGGCATCCTGATGCTGGCGGCGCTGACCCTCTACGGACTGCACGACATCGTGTTGATGAACAGCCTGAAAATGCTGCTCGCCTCGCTGATGAACCTCACCGCCACCGCCGTCTTCGTCTTTTCCGGCAAGGTTCATTGGCTGGAGGCGGTCATCCTGTCCGCAGGCTCGATTGCCGGCGGCTTTGCCGGCGCCCACGCCGGTTCGCGCATTCCGCCGCTTTACGTCCGCCTGTTCGTGATCTTCATCGGCGTCGTGCTGAGCCTTCACTTTTATTTCAAAACCGCCTGAACGGAGTTTTTCACATGGCCGCCCTGCCCTCCACAATGCGTGAAATCATCTTCGACGGCGCCGGCGGCCCGGAAGTCATCAAGTTACGTGAGGCGCCGGTTCCCGCGCCCGGTCCCGGCAAGGTATTGGTCGAGGTCGTAGCGGCGGGAATCAATCGGCCGGATTGCATCCAGCGCGCCGGCCTCTATCCGCCGCCGCCCGGCGAGACCGCCGTTCCCGGTCTCGAAATCGCCGGCCGCATCGTGGCGCTCGGCGAAGGCGTAAACGGCTTGGCTATCGGCGATGAAATCTGCGCGCTGGTCGGCTGCGGCGGCTATGCCGAATACGCCCTCGCCGACGCGGCCCTGTGCTTGCCGCGCCCCAAGCCCTTGAGCCTGATCGAGGCGGCGGGCGTCCCCGAAACCTTCTTCACCGTCTACGACAACATTTTTACGCGCGGGGCGCTGAAGGCGGGCGAAAGCTTTTTGGTCCATGGCGGATCGAGCGGCATTGGCTCGACCGCGATCCAGTTGGCGAAGAAATTTGGCGCCACGGTGTTCGCGACGGCGGGGTCCGCCGAAAAAGTCGATTTTTGCTTGAAACTCGGCGCCGACGCCGCGATCAATTATCGCGAGCAGGATTTTGTCGCCGAGGTGAAGGCGCTTACGGCCAAAAAAGGGGTCGATGTCATCCTCGACATGGTCGGCGGGTCCTATTTGCAAAAAAACCTGTCCGCGCTCGCGCCCGATGGACGCCTGGTGCAGATCGCCTTCCTGCAGGGCAGCAAGGTGAAGGATTTCGACTTCATGCTGTTGATGCTCAAACGCCTGACCATGACCGGCGCGACTCTGCGCTCGCGCCCGCTGGCGGCCAAGACGGCGATTGCGGCGGCTTTGCGTGAAAAAGTCTGGCCTCTGCTCGACAGCGGCGAAGTCAAACCGATCCTGCACGCGAGTTTCCCGCTCGAAGACGCCCGCGCCGCCCATGAATTGATGGAATCCTCGGCGCATCTGGGCAAGATCGTGCTGGTGACGGGAAAGTGAGGATTTACCCCAGCCGCACGGGAAAAATCTCGGACGAGAGCCGCACCTGATTGCCCAGCCCGTAATAATAATAGGCGGGGCGGGAAACGAGCCGCAGGAACATGAACAGCCGGAAGCGCAGGGTGCGGAACACGCCCATCTTGCGTGACGGCAACAGGTTTTCGTGCGCCACATGCACGGTCCAGCGGCGCGTTTGCTTCGGCAGGTCGATCTGCTTGTGGGTGGCCAGATCCTCCAGCCATTTCTCGACATTCGGCTCCTCCATGAAGCCGAAGTTCAAGTCCACGGCCATCACCCCGCCCTCCCCGGGCACGCGGTAGAAAGTCGTCACCTTGTAGCGTCTATCGCCGGCATAGGGCGCCTTCACATGGTTGACCACGACGAAAACCAGATGGCGCGGCAGCACGCCATAGCGGTCCCACATCATCTGCAACAGCGCCGGCGTGCGGTCTTCAAGACCATTCATCCGCTTGGGCGTCATGACCAGGGCGTTGCGCTCGATGAAATGGGTGCTGGAGCGATGTTTCTCGACCAGTTCGGCGACAGTCATGGTTTCCTTGTCGCGATAGGCGGCGAAAGTCGCCTTGCGGCCCCAGCGCCAGGTCGCCATGGCCGCAAAGACGGTGAGGCCGACCAGCAGAGGAATATAGCCGCCCTCGAAAAATTTTACCGAACTGGCGATCAGGAAGGCGCTGTTGACCGCTGTCAGCGCGCCCCAGACCACCCCGGTGCGCAGGCGGCTCCAGCCCCAGACGCGATGGGCGACGAAGAACATCGCCAGCGAGGTGATGACCATGACGCCCGACACCGCCAGCCCGTAGGCCGCCGCCAGTGCGCCCGCCGAACCGAAGAACAGCACCAGCAGGACACAGCCGCAGAACAAGGCCCAATTGATGAAGGGCACGTAGATCTGGCCGGCGTGATCGGCATGGGTATGAAGAAGCGCGATGCGCGGAAACAATCCCAGCCGGATCGCCTGCAAGGCGAGGGAAAAGGCGCCGGAGATCAGCGATTGCGAGGCGATGACGGTGGCGAAAGTCGCCAGCGCCACCATCGGGTAAAGGACCGCCGTCGGCGTCATGCTGTAGAAAAGCATGCCGCCGGTGACCGGCGCTCCGCTCAGCAGATAGGCTCCCTGCCCCAGATAATTGAGCAACAGGGCGGGAAAAACCAGTCCGAACCAGGCCGAGTCTGATCGGCATGGCGCCGAAATGGCCGAGATCGGCATACATGGCCTCGCCGCCGGTGACCACCAGCATGACGGCGCCAAGGATGAACAAGAGCTGAACGCCGCCAGCGTTTTTGAGAAAGCTCAGGCCGTAAAGCGGGTTGAAGGCGGCGGCGATTTCGGGATGCGGCCCAAATCTGTGCGGCGCCCAGCGCTGCGATAACGAGAAACCACAGGACGAGGATCGGCCCGAAAATGCGGCCAATGCCGGCCGTCCCTCTGGACTGCAAGGCGAACAGGCCGGCGAGCAGAACCAGGGTGACGGGAATGACCACCCGGCCCAGCGCGGGCGTCGCCACCTGCAACCCCTCGACCGCCGACAATACGCTGATCGCCGGCGTGATCATGCCGTCGCCAAGCAACAGCCCGGCGCCGAGCATCAGCGCCCACAGCATCAACCGCGCGCGCTGGTTGGTTCGGTGGTGCAACAGGCCGTAAAGCGCAAAAACCCCACCCTCGCCCTCATTCTGCGCGCGCAGGACCAACAGGGCGTATTTGATCGCAACAATCAGCGTCAGGGCCCAGACCACCAGAGAGACGCCGCCCAGCACGTTTTCGGACGTGCGCGCCAGTCCGGGCTGGAAAATCTGGTCCATGGCGTAAAGCGGAGAGGTGCCAATATCGCCGTAGACCACGCCAATCGCGCCCAGTGTCAAAGAGGGCAGTCCGCCGCGCGGCGCATGGGCGCCGCTCGGCAAGGCGGCGACGCGTCCCTCGGTCTTGGCGGGCAGATTCATCGCAATTCCTTGCTCTCCCGCTTGATCATGCACCCGGCGATCCTGGTCGCTATTGACCTGGATCACAAAGCATTTGATCCTCTACTGTCCGGAAGGCGACGGGTCGTCCAGATCGCTGAATTCCGCATAGGCGGCGACCAGCGCAAGAATGAGTTGGCGGGTTTTGGTGTCGCGGACGCGGGCGAAATCGCGCCGCAATCTTTGCTCTTCATTTTGCGACCCGACGGCGTTCTCTGCGCCGCTCGCGCCGCCTCGGGAAAACCCATCGAAGAACTCAGACGGCGGCACATTGAGGATCTTCGCAAGTTGACGCATCAAGAGGGCGGAGATGCGCTCGCGCCCCTCTTCAAATTGAAGCAGTCGCGGCGCCGAGACGCCAAGCAATCCGCTCAGTTCCGGCAAATCCATGCCGCGCGCAAGTCGCAATTGCCGGAGGCGTTTGCCGACATGACGATCTATGGCGTTGGTAGGCTTCATCACCGCTCTCTAACCGCTTGGCGACCAGCCGAAGTTAAACATATCGGCAATGCAAAGCTTCTTTCACCGCCGCCTTCATCGCCGGCACAAAAAAATAAATAGCAATATTGATTGATCGCACAACTTAATCAGTTGTTAATCATGAATATAATCGTGATATCACGCATAGTCAAGATCAATTACCTAAAGATAAGATTATATACTATGACAGCAACATCAAGATCAAAAAACGAGCGGATTATTCACCGCGCCATTGCGGCGGTCGCTTGGCCAGAAAGGACTCCATGCCTTCCTGGAAGTCAGCGCTGCGATAGCATTTGATGACCAGATCGTCGCCGGTTTCGAGTTTCGGGTTCAGCCGCGCCAGCGCCTCCTTGGTGGCCTGCAAGGTCAGGGGCGCGTGGCTCGCCACCGTTTCCGCCAGTTCTTGCGCCCTCGCATGCAAATGTTCCGGGGCGACGATTTCGCCGACCAGTCCGAACAGGCGCGCCTCGTCGGCGTCGATCAGCCGGGCGGTGAAGATCAGGTCCTTTACGCGCGCTGGGCCAATCAAGTTGACGAGGCGGCCGTAATTGGCCACCGACAGGCAATTGCCGAGCGTGCGGGCGATGGGAAAGCCGAATTTGGCGTTGGACGCCGCCAACCGCAAATCGCAACAGGCGGCGATGGCCGCGCCGCCGCCAGTGCAGGCGCCGGCGATGGCGGCAATGGTCGGCACGCGGCATTTTTCCAGCGCCGACAGCACACGTTCGATCTTGATCTCGTAATCAACAGCGTCCTGGGCCGATTGCAAGGCGCGAAATTCGGCGATGTCGGTGCCCGCGGCAAAGGCCTTGTCGCCGGCGCCGTAGATCAGCAGAGCCTTGACCAGCGGGTCGGCGCTCGCCTTGTCGCAGGCTTCACGCAGATTTTCATACATATCGAAGGTCAGCGCATTGCGCGCCTGGGGCCGATTGAAGATGAAATGCGCAATTTCGCCGCGCGTCTCGAAAATCGTGTTGTCGGTCAAGCGGAGCCTCCCTGAAAAATCCAACCGTCGCGCCCCGGATCAAACAATCCGGCCGAGGCTCCGATCCCCATCGCATAGGCCTAACCTTAAGTGGGATCAACATTTTCTCGCTGAAGCCAGATCGGACGCATCCCGACTTCCTTCGTGGCCTTCTAAAGTATTACGCCTCGAGTATAGGCCTTCGAATTACGCATAATGTTTAATCGCGCGGAAAACCTCGATCAGCTATGAAAACCTGCATAAAAATTTGGCTGACCCCGCCCGAAAAGGACGCATAAATGCTCAACTCTCTCATAGCGGCGCAAGAAACCGATCAGGTTTCGTCCAAGCCGCTCGGCAATCCGGCGGTGGTCGGTCTGGCCGGCTTCGGTCTGACCACAATGATGTTGCAATTCCATAATCTTGGCTGGGTCGGCATCGCGCCGGTGATCTGGCTCGGCTTCATCTTCGGCGGCCTGGCGCAGATGATCGCTGGTTTCCAGGAACAGAAGATGGGCAATAATTTCGGTTACGCCGCCTTCTGCAGTTATGGGGCGTTCTGGATCTCGCTCTGCGCCTACCTGCTTGGCTCGACCAGCGGCATCAAGATGCTGGCCCTGAACGAGAACGACCTCGGCTTTCTGCTGTTCGGCTGGACTCTCCTGAGCATTGGCCTGTGGGTCGCCTCGATCAAGGTCTCCAAGGCGATGTTCATTTGCTTCACCTTGCTGATTGTCGGCTTTATCGCCCTTGACCTCGTCAACTGGGGCCATCCGGAATTGAAAGCTTTCGCCGCCTGGGACCTGATCCTGTGCGCCCTCTGCGCCTGGTACATGATGTTCCACATCGTCTTCAACAGCTTGTTCGGCCGCGACCTGCTCCCCGTGGGCAAGCCGTTCATCTGATCAGAGATTCCAGGCGCAATTCAAGGCAAGGCGGCGGTCATTCGCCGCCTTTTTTCTTTAGTGGCGTTAACCGCCGTAAGTCGCTTCCACACCCTTGTGCCGGGGCCTCGGAATCTGCACGCCCCGCGCCGCCAGATCCTTAAGTCCGACATAAATCATCGCCGTCATCAGCGCGTCGGCGAAAGCGTCATGCTGGTTGAACATCGGCAGCTTCATGTCTTTGAGAATGCTGGCAAAGGTCAAGTCGACCTGGGTGCCGGGCGGCGCGTCGCTATATTTCAGGTTATAATAGAGCCCGGAGACTTCTATGCGCGGATTGGGCAGTTTGATGCCGATCAACTTGCGCACATGCTTATTGAGCATGGCGGCGTCGAAGTCGATGTAATAGCCGACCAGCGGCCGTCCTCCGATGAAATGCAGCAGATCGGGCAGGACTTCCTGGATCGGGCGGGCGTTCGCCACATCCGCCTCGAGCAGACCATGCACCTTGATCGCTTCCGGCGCGATCGCCACGCTCGGCCGCACCACGACCTGATAGCGCTGGCTGGCGAGGATGCGGTCGCCGCGAATTCTGATCGCCGCGATGGAAATGATTTCGTCGCGCTTGCGGTCGAGGCCGGTGGTCTCGCAATCGATCGACACCACTTCGTCCAGCGGCCCCGGCTCCAACAGATGGCGGTAGTCGGGATCGCGGAGCCTCAGTCGATACCAAAGCCGTTTCAGCGCCTGAAAGGCCATCAGAACATGTTCGTTTTGAAGTGGTGGCGCATCAGGTCGCGCAATTGTTTCACCACCTGGAAGGAATCGCGCAACAATTCGCGATCCATGCTGGTCAGCGTGGCCGGCCGCAACAAGCTGCCGCTCGCCGCAGCGCTCAACTGCGCGTCGAGCCGCAGGGTCATCAGGTAATTGAGCGCCCGCGCCAGTTCGCGCGCGAATGCTGGCTTCAACACGCCGATTTCGCCCAGCTTTTGCAACCGCTCGACCGTATTGGTCTCCGTTAGCCCGCGTTCGATGGCGAATGACCGCACGCCGTGCACGATGGGGAAAATGCCGCCCTTCTTGAGGTCCAGCGCGTCGCCGTCGCCTTCCGCGGTTTTGAGCGTGTTGAACAGGCCGATCGGCGGCTCGAAACTCTCGATGGCCCGGGCGAAACGCCCGAGGAACACGCGTTCGTCGGCAGCCTTTTCGACCAGCGCCTTTTTCGCGCGATGGAGCAGGGACGCATCGCCGGCCACGGCCTCCGCATCATAGAAGATCGCGACATTCATCGCCGACTGCTCGTCGGGCGCCGTCGTCCACCGACTGAAATCGGCGATATATTGATCGATCGTACGCGACCATAGAGGATTGTTGACCATGACGCGGCCGGGACAGGGCGGAAAACCGAATTCCGCCAGCGCGCCGGAAAACGCGTCGCGGAATTGCTGCAACTTCGCCTCGTCGACCGGTTCCGACAGGATGAGGCCATTGTCCTGGTCGGTGCGGATGGTCTGTTCGCCGCGCCCCTCGCTGCCCATCACGATCAAACAGGCCTTCGCCTGAATTTCCTCCGGGCAGAGCAATTCGAATAATTTGTGGAACAGGCGGCGATTCAGATCGGAGACGATTTCCGCGACCACTTCGAATTTGACGCCCTGCCGGCGCAGGGGGCGTAGCTGCTCGGAAATCTGCGCGGCGGCGGCGCCGAGTTCCGGCAAATTAGTGGCGCGATCGATGCGGCCGACCACCAGTTGCGAATTGCCGGCGAAAAAGCTGAGCAGGTTGATGTCTTCGAGGATGCCGATGAATTCCTCACCCTCCTTCACCACCAGTCGCCGCTTGTTATGCTTGGTCATCAGCAGCAGCGCCTGCGAAACGAAGTCGTCGGGCTCGACGGTGATCATTTCGAATTGCGTGATGCTTTTGACCGTCTCGTCGATGGTCATGCCCTTGAGCACCACGGCCTTCGACAGATTCATGCCGGTGATGATGCCGGTGCGGTCGCCGTCGCGCACCAGCAGCGCGTTGCAGTCGATGTCGCGCATGATGCGCCCGGCCGAGGCGATGGTGGCGTCGGCGTCGATCATCGCGGCCGGCAACAGGAAGAGTTCGCATACCCTGGCGCGCATCATCGGCTCGATCTGCGAGGATTCGTCCCTCTGCGCCAGCGCGTCGAGTTTTCTGGAAATGTCGATGTAGAAAAAGGCGCCGAAACGCGGATTGCCGTTGATCAGCCGCAGCAGGTCGGCGCGGGGCGCCAGCGAACACAGCGTCTCTTCCCGGGCGATAAATGCGCTGACGCCAGCGCCCTGGACCAGAGCGCGGCTGTCGAAGAAATCCTTGGGCCCCAGCAGGCCCATCAATTCGCCTTGGGAGCGTTCTTCGACGCAACCCTTGATGATGATGTAAAGGCCTTCCGGCGCTGCGCCCTCGGCGATAATCGTCTCATTGGGGCGGAAATAAGCGACGTCGAGCGAACCGTGCAAAATCTCGATTTCTTCGGGCGTCAGCCGGTCGAATGGCGCCGTCGATACGTCCAGTATGGCGCTCATGTCAATTTCATTTGCAGAAAACGGTTTGAAAGAGAAAACGGGCGCGGCCGTGAAGGCCGCGCCCGATAACGTTAGTGAGCCGAAGCGCCGGAGGCTCCGATACCCGTCTGCGAGCGCACATATTGGGCGTCGAAGCCGGCGCGGTCTTGCTTGGCGCGGACACTGCCATCGAGTTTCGAGACAATGTAAATGCCGAAGAAAGCGATCGACATCGAGAACAGCGCGGGATTGCTGATCTGGAACAGGGCCGAGCCTTTCGGATAACCGAGCGTCGCTTCCCACACGGCTGGCGAGAAGATCACGCCGACCAGAGCCGAAATCAGGCCGAGGAAGCCGCCGACCACCGCGCCGCGCGTGGTCATGCCGCGCCACATCAGGGACATGAGCAGGACCGGGAAGTTGCACGAAGCCGCGATCGAAAAGGCAAGACCGACCATGAAGGCCACGTTCTGCTTCTCGAACACGATGCCGAGGATCACCGCGATGACGCCGAGAACGATGGTCGCAATCTTGGAGACCCGGATTTCGTCCTGTTCGTTGGCGTTGCCGCCCTTCATCACCGTAGCGTAAAGGTCGTGGCTGATCGCCGAGGCGCCCGCCAGCGTCAGACCCGACACGACCGCGAGGATCGTGGCGAAGGCCACCGCTGAAATGAAGCCCAGGAACAGGTTGCCGCCGACCGCGTCGGCGAGATGGATCGCCGCCATGTTCGAGCCGCCGCGAATGCCCGCCAGACCCTTGGAGGCATCAGAGAGGAACATCGGGTTGGTCGAAACCAGCACGATCGCGCCGAAGCCGATGATGAAGGTCAGGATGTAGAAATAGCCGATGAAGCCAGTGGCGTAGAACACCGACTTGCGCGCTTCCTTGGCGTTGGCGACGGTGAAGAAGCGCATCAGGATATGCGGCAGGCCGGCGGTGCCGAACATCAGCGCAAGGCCCAGCGAAATCGCCGAGAGCGGGTTGCTGATCAGCGTGCCGGGCGACATGATCGCCAGATGCTTGGGATGAACTTCCACCGCCTTGGCGAACAGGGCCTCGGGGCTGAAGCCGAACTTGACCAGCACCATGAACGCCATGAAGGTCGCGCCGGCGAGCAGCAGGCAGGCCTTGATGATCTGCACCCAGGTCGTCGCCACCATGCCGCCGAAAGTCACGTAGATGATCATCAGCGCGCCAACGCCGATCACCGCGTACATGTAGGGCAAGCCGAACAGCAACTGGATCAGCGCGCCCGCGCCGACCATTTGCGCGATCAGGTAGAAGGCCACCGTCACCAGCGTGCCGCAGGCCGCGAGAATGCGGATCGGCGTCTGGGAGAAACGGAAGGACGCGACGTCGGCGAAGGTGAACTTGCCGAGATTGCGCAGGGGCTCCGCGATCAGGAAGGTGACGATCGGCCAGCCCACCAGCCAGCCCACCGAATAGATCAGGCCGTCAAAGCCCGAGAGATAGACCAGGCCGGAAATACCGAGGAAGGAGGCCGCCGACATATAGTCGCCGGCGATCGCCAGGCCGTTCTGGAAGCCGGTGATGCCGCCGCCAGCGGTATAGAATTGCGCCGCCGATTTGGTCTGCTTGGCCGCCCAGTAGGTGATGACGAGCGTCAGGCCGACGAAGGCGATGAACATGCCGATGGCCGTCCAGTTCGTCTCCTGCTGTTCGACATGGCCGCTGATGGCGTCGGCGAAAGCCGAGGATGAAAGCGCGGAGAGGAAAGCCGCGGAGAGAATGCCCTTGAAGCGCGACATCACTTGCTCTCCTCGACAATCTGGCGGGTCAATTCGTCATAACGCGCGTTGGCCTTGACGACATAAATGCCAGTGAGCACGAAAGCCGAGACGATAACCGCCAGGCCGATCGGAATGCCGATCGTGGTCACGCCGGTTCCGATCGGCGTCGCCAGGAAAGACTTGTCGAAAGCGACAAGCAGGATGAATCCAAAGTAAATCGCCAGCATGATCACTGACAGCGACCAGCCGAGGGCCTTGCGGGTTGCGACCAACTCTTTGAATTTCGGATTTTTTTCAATTTCTAGTGCGCTTGCAGCCATTTGCGGCCCTCCCTCAAAAAACGAGAGCTTCCTCCGGCCTTTTTTCGGTCGCCCGCAGGGACGCTCCCGTCGTTGCGCGGGACAGACCTTTTTTCAGGGTAGGAAGCTCAGTCGCTCCTGCATAGCGCAGCATAGCCCCAGTGGTGAGTTAGCACTTTGTCTTATATCGTCCAGTGTAAAGTTGACCGCGCCGCCTTTGTCGGGGACGGCGCAGCTTTTATTTTGATAATGCTCAAGTTTAATTCAGGGAACAACACGAACAGCGCCGCGCGCGGCGCTGGTGGTCATGGCGGCATAGGCGCGCAGCGCCGTGCTCAACGGGCGCACCCGGCCTTGCGCCTTCCATGCCTGTTTGCCCTTTGCCTCCATGACGGCGCGGCGGCGCGCAATTTCGTCTTCCGCGACATCGAGACGAAGCAGGCGGGCGGGAATGTCGATCTCGATCCGGTCGCCGTCCTGCACCAGTCCGATCAGGCCGCCCTCCTCCGCCTCGGGCGAGACATGGCCGATACAAAGCCCGGAAGTGCCGCCCGAAAAGCGGCCGTCGGTGATGAGGGCGCAGGATTTCCCCAGCCCCATGCTTTTCAGGTAGGAGGTCGGATAGAGCATTTCCTGCATGCCCGGACCGCCGCGCGGCCCTTCGTAGCGAATCACCACCACATGCCCGGCCACGACCTTGCCGGTCAAAATGCCCTCGACCGCCGCTTCCTGACTCTCGAAGACGATGGCCGGACCGGCGAATTTGAGCACGCTGGCGTCGACGCCGGCCGTTTTGACGATGCCGCCCTCCAGCGCCAGATTGCCCGACAGCACCGCCAGACCGCCATCGCGCGAAAAGGCGTTTTCCGCATTGCGGATCGCGCCCGCAGCGCGGTCGTTGTCCACCGAGTCGTAGCGGCGCGACTGGGAGAAGCGCCTCCTGCGTCGGCACGCCGCCCGGCGCGGCGCGATAGAAAATGTCCAACCCGGGGCAATCGCTGCGCTTGAGATCCCATTTCGCCAGCGCCGCCTCGAGGCTCGGGCTATGCACCGAATGGACGTCGCGGTTCGAGCAGGCCGGCGCGGTCGAGTTCGCCGAGAATGCCATGGATGCCGCCAGCGCGATGCACGTCCTCCATATGCACGTCGGCCACGGAGGGCGCGACCTTGCACAGAACCGGGACGCGGCGCGACAGCCGGTCGATGTCGGGCATTTCGAATTTCACGTCCGCCTCATAGGCGGCGGCGAGCAGATGCAGCACGGTATTGGTCGAGCCGCCCATCGCAATATCCAGCGTCATGGCGTTTTCGAAAGCCTTGAAGCTGGCGATGTTGCGCGGCAGCACGCTTTCATCATCCTGCTCGTAATAGCGGCGGCAAAGCTCGACCGCCGTCCGCCCCGCGTTCAAAAACAGCTCCTTGCGGTCGGCGTGGGTGGCGAGGATGGTGCCATTGCCGGGCAGCGACAGGCCGAGCGCCTCGGTCAGGCAATTCATCGAATTGGCGGTGAACATGCCGGAGCAGGAGCCGCAGGTCGGACAGGCCGAGCGCTCCATCGCCGCGACATCGGCGTCGCTGTTTTTCGCGTCGGCGGCGGCGACCATGGCGTCGATCAGATCGACCGCACTGCGTCTTGCCTCCGATGACCACCTTGCCGGCCTCCATCGGGCCGCCGGAGACGAAGACCGCCGGGATATTGAGGCGCAGGGCGGCCATCAGCATGCCCGGGGTGATCTTGTCGCAATTGGAAATGCAGACCATGGCGTCGGCGCAATGGGCGTTGACCATGTATTCGACGCTGTCGGCGATGATTTCGCGCGAGGGCAGGCTGTAGAGCATGCCGGCATGGCCCATGGCTATGCCGTCATCCACCGCTATGGTGTTGAATTCCTTGGCGACGCCGCCCGCCGCCTCGATCTCGCGCGCCACGAGCTGGCCGAGGTCCTTCAGATGGACGTGACCGGGCACGAACTGGGTGAAGCTATTGACCACGGCGATGATGGGCTTGCCGAAATCGCCATCCTTCATGCCGGTGGCGCGCCAGAGGCCACGCGCGCCGGCCATGTTGCGACCATGGGTGGAAGTGCGGGAGCGAAGCTGCGGCATGGCGTTTCTCTTTTTTTTCGCGCGAGGGCGCTGCCTGACTATTTGGGTTGGGCCGAGGCAATACACAACCGCGTCAAATCGCGCAAATTTTGGCGCGCAAATCGCGAGCCATCATCCCGGTCATTGCGAGCGGAGCGAAGCAATCGACGATTCGGTCGTGGCAATGATGGATTGCTTCGCTCCGCTCGCAATGACGGTCCTAAAATCACACGTCGAAAGAGCGGATGAATTTGCCGATCAACTCGCCCAGTTCCGGGTCGGAGACGAGATCCATCGCCTCTTCGGCGGGAAACCATTGCGTGCTGCGCTCATGCTTTTCGGGCCAGTCGTCGCGCTGGCGCACCACCTGCAGCGAAAAAACCTCGACCCGGCAGGTCTGCACATCGCGCGAAAACCGCTTTTGGTAAAAATACTGGCCGATCGGCTCTTTTGAAATAATGCCGAGCAGGCCGGCCTCCTCCACCGCCTCGATGCCGGCGGCGGCGGAGCCGCTGCGTCCGGCCATCGGCCAGCCCTTGGGAATGATCCAGCGCCGCGTCTCGCGCGAGGAGACCAGCATGATCTCCAGTCGATCCGTCCTGCGCCAGGGCAGCGCGGCATATTGCAGCCGTTCGGTCGCAACCGCCTTGGCCTCCTTGACGATCTTCTTGACTTTCTTCCGCGCCTTGGCGGGGCTGCTTCGGTTCATTGCAGCCCCCGGCGCATGCATAGGCCAGAGCGGCGATCAGCGCCGCCATCGGCATGGTGAGCACCCAGGCGACGACGATGCTCTGCGCCACGTTCCAGCGCACGGCGGAAAGGCGCCGCGCCGAGCCAACCCCGATGATCGCGCCGGTGATCGTATGGGTGGTCGAGACGGGAACGCCGAGCCCCGTCGCCAGGAACAGGGTGAGCGCGCCGCCGGTTTCGGCGCAAAAGCCCTGCATCGGCGTCAGGCGGGTGATTTTCGATCCCATGGTGTGGACAATGCGCCAGCCGCCGAAAAGGGTCCCCAGCGCCATGGCCGACTGGCAGGACAGCACGACCCAGAGCGGAACATGAAAGGCGCCGCCATCGCCATGCGCATAACAGCAGGACGGCGATGACGCCCATGGTCTTCTGCGCGTCATTGCCGCCGTGGCCGAGCGAATAGGCTGAGGCGGACACGAATTGCAGCAAGCGGAAACTCTTGTCGGCGGAGGCAGGCCGTGCGCGGACCAGACAGCCAGGACACGGCGAGCATCAGGAACAGCGCCAGCACGAAGCCGAGGGCCGGCGACAGCACGATGGCCGCGCCGGTCTTGCTCAGGCCGCTCCACACAATGGCGTCCGGCCCGGCCTTGGCAAGTCCCGCGCCCACCAACCCGCCAATCAGGGCGTGCGAACTGGACGAGGGAATCCCGAGCAGCCAGGTGATGACATTCCAGACGATGCCCCCGGTCAGGGCGCCGAAAATCAGCCGGTCGTCGACGATATGCGCATCGACGATGCCGCTGCCGACCGTATTGGCGACATGCAGGCCGAAGATGGCGAAGGCGATGAAATTGAAAAAGGCGGCCCAGACGACGGCATATTGCGGCCTCAGCACCCGCGTCGAAACGATGGTGGCGATGGAATTGGCGGCGTCGTGCAGACCGTTCAGGAAATCGAACAGCAGCGCCACCGCGATGAGCGCGAACAAGACCAGATTGGCGCCGTCCATAGCCGGCCCTTACATATGTTCGAGCAAAATGCCGTCGATACGGCTGGCGACATCTTCGAAACAATCGACAATCTTCTCGAGATGACCGTAAATCTCCGCTCCGACAATATATTCCATCGGGTGATCGTCCTTGTGCTGCAGGTACAAGGCTTTCAATCCCTGAAGATAGAGCTGGTCGGACTCCTCCTCCAGTTGAACCGTTTTTTCGTTGGCGGCATGAATGCGCGCCGCATTGGCGTTGAGCGAACGCAACAGCGGCAGAGTCTCCACGGCGACTTGCGCCGATTCCACCACCAGATCGCCGATCTGCACCATGCCCGGTTCGAAGACGACGACATCGAACAGGCGAATCGCTTTCACGGTCTGCCTCATCTGGTCGACGGCGTCGTCCATGTCGTCGATCAGGCTCTGGATGTCGCCGCGATCGAAGGGCGTGATGAAGGTGCGCCGCAGCGCCTGAACGACATCATGCGCCACCGCGTCGGCGTCTTCCTCATATTGGAAGACGGCCTCGCAATGGCTTGCGACCTTGTCGCCGCCGTCCAGCAGCGCGCGCAGGGAGTGAGCGGCGGCCAGCGTAATCGCCGCGTGTTTTTCGAACAGATCGAAAAACTTTTCCTCTTTCGGCATCAGAGCCTGAAACCAGCCCAGCATGGCGCCCCGGAGATGACAATTTCACGAAACTTTTATGACAGCCCTAGGTCGCTATGACCGCACTGTAAAGGGCTTGCCGTTTGGAAATGATCCAAATCAAGCTTCAGGCCGTGGCGCGGAGGTTCAGTAGGCCCGGGCGATAATGATGTCTTCGACCGCCGGGCGCCCGGTGAAGACGCAAACGCCCGGCGGCGCCCCTGGTCCGACCGGCGGGAACATTGCGCAAGGTCAGTTTCAGCGCCTTGAGCCGCGTCTCGACCTGTTCCAGTTCGGCGCCGGTCGGACGCGACCAGGGCGCGCGCACCCAGCCCTTGAAGGCGCCGCCCTTTTCGTCGTCGTCGGCCGCCTTGCCGAAAAACGCGGCGATCGCTTCAAAACTCAGCAGGTCGGAGCGGATATTGCCGTCGAGCCGCGCCTTGGCCTCGGCGAAGAGATTGGCCTGGATTTCGGCGAGCAGTCCCGCAACATTTTCCTTGAAGGCTTCTCGCGTGAGAAGCTCCGAGCGGACCTTTTCGCCTTCATAGAGCTTGTCGCGGCGGATCATCGTGACCTTGTCGCTCGCCGCGTCGCGCGGTCCGACTTCCAGAATGACCGGCGCGCCACGGCGCACCCAATCCCAACGCTTGGTGGCGGCGCGGGCGGCCTTCTTGTCGAGTTTTGCGCGCAAGGGCTGGCCAAAGGCGACAAGCCCGTCGAGTTCGGCCTTGAGCTTTTCGCAATAGGCCAGCACCTCGGCGTCCTCAGGCTTTTCGCGCAACATCGGCACGATCACCACTTGCTGCGGCGCGATGCGCGGCGGCAGGCGCAGGCCGTCGTCGTCGCCATGGGTCATGATGACGCCGCCGATCAGGCGGGTGGAGACGCCCCAACTCGTCGTATGGCAATAAGTCAGTTCGCCTTCCGCCCCCTGGAAGCGGATGCTCTGCGCCTGCGCGAAATTGGTCCCGAGATAATGCGAGGTGCCGGCCTGAAGGGCCTTGCCGTCCTGCATCATCGCCTCGATGGAATAGGTCGCGTCGGCGCCGGGAAAACGCTCATTCTCCGGCTTTTCGCCGACCATGACCGGCATGGCCAGAACATCTTCCGCGAGTTCGCGATAGACTTCGAGCATCTTCAACGTTTCTTCCAGCGCGTCCTCGCGGGTGGCGTGGGCGGTATGGCCCTCCTGCCACAAAAATTCGGTGGTGCGGAGGAACATGCGGGTGCGCATTTCCCAGCGCACGACATTGGCCCATTGATTGATCAGGATCGGCAGGTCGCGATAGGAGCTGACCCAGCGCCGGAAGGCGTCGCCGATGATGGTTTCAGAGGTCGGACGCACCACCAGCGGTTCTTCGAGCTCCGAGGTCGGGTCGACCACCAGCTTGCCATCGACAGCCTTGAGCCGGTGATGGGTGACCACCGCCATTTCCTTGGCAAAACCTTCGACGTGGCTCGCTTCCTGGGCAATAAAACTCAGCGGGATGAACAGCGGAAAATAGCAGTTCTCGTGGCCGGTTTCCTTGATGCGCTTGTCCAGCGCCGCCTGCACCAGCTCCCAGATACCCCAGCCCCACGGCTTGATGATCATGCAGCCGCGCACCGGCGAGGTTTCGGCCAGATCGGCCTGATCGACCACGGCCTGATACCATTCGGGAAAATTGTCGTCGCGGGTGACGGTCAAGGCGCGCTTCATTATCGGGGTCCGGCCATTTCTGCTGGGAAAGAGGCCGTCACTACTGGACCGAAAACGCGCCTTTTGCAATGTTTGCGCGATGTTTCCGATGCGGCCCATCCTTCGAGACGCGCCCTTACGGGGCGCTCCTCAGGATGAGGTTCGAGACGCGCCCTACGGGGCGCTCCTTGTTGTAAGCGCTATTGCTTTCAATTCATTGACAACCTCATGGTGAGGAGGCCTTGAAAAGGCCGTCTCGAACCATGGGCAAACGCACGTCAAAGATCGGGCCGATCAGCGCCGGGCTTTTTGCTTTCCAACTGGCTTGCAAAAGCGCAATTCGCGGGGCTCCGAAACCACTGCGCCGGGACGCAGCGCTTCGAGCGGCATGTCGCCCTTGGCTCCGCTTTCCTGGCACCAGGCGAAATGAATACGCGTCGGTAAACCGCAATAAACACAGCTCGATAACGGCATCGTTCAACTCCTTTTGACAAGGTGTTGAACAGGCCTGGACTGTCTCCAGCCGGGTCTGGACAGCGCGCATAAGCAATTGCTGCATTGCACGTATCGTGCCAAAGGCTCGTTCAGAAGTGGTTAACGACGCGAGCCCTTTTCGCCACACGCTTCCACGAAAGCGCTAAGCGAAAAATCTTCCGGTTCCTGTGCAAAAGAGCTAGAACGCGGGAGGCGCCGCACAAGGCGCGTGGTTTTCAAAGGCGGCGGCAATGCTCTCAGGTCTTCTCGCGCTGGGTTTCGCTTCGGGCTTCGCCGGCGCGTCGCTTTACGTGACTCTCGTCGAGCAACCGGCGCGGCTGGCGCTCGACGATTCGTCGATGATGCGCGAATGGGCGCCCAGCGACCGGCGCGGCTTCGCGCTCCTCGGCGGCCTCGCCTTGCTGGCGGCGATCTCAGGTCTCGCCGCCTTCGGCCAGGGCGGCGACATCCGCTGGCTGGTCGGCGCGCTGATCGCGCTGGCGAGTTGGCCCTATACCTATTTCGTTATCGTGCCGCTCAACAACCGCCTGCTGTCCGCGCCGGGGGATGCCGATTCGCGTGAAATCGTCACCATCTGGGGCCAGCTGGAGTGGGGCCTTTTCGCTCTCGGCCTGATTTCGGCGGCGGTCTTCGCCTGGACGCTCGGCTAGACAACCGCTTTTTCAGTGTCTGCGCGTTCGAACACGGGCGAAGGCGTACTGCCTGCCAAGTAGAGCGTGCGCGTCGGGAAGGCGAATTCCACGCCCATCTCCGTCACGAGATCCATGATCCGCAGCAGGATGTCCTCGCGATATTCGAGTTCCTGTGCGGAATCATCGGTCATGAGATGGACGATCACCAGGATATTCAGGCTGCTCTCGCCAAAATCGTTAAACCGGACGCGGGAATTCGCGCCATTGGCGAAGGGATGCTCTCTCAGGATCTGCCTGTATCCCTTCGAGCAGCGTGTCGAGTTTTTCCCGGGTCGTGTCATAGGTGACCTGCACGAGAAATTTTTGCCGCCGCTGCGGACGCAAAGACAGGTTCTCGACCGTGGTGTTGACCACCGAATTATTGGGATTGAGATCAGTGAATTGTCGGGCGTGCAAATCCGCGTGCTGCGGAAACCCACATTCTCGACCGTGCCGGTAGTGCCTGCGATGTTGACCAGATGGCCGACCCGGAAGGGTTTCTCAAACATGATGAGGATGGAGCCGAGCAGGTTGGCCACGCTGTCGCGCGCCGCCAACGCCACCGCCAGACCGCCGACGCCGAGACCGGCCACCACCGAATAAGCCGGCAGGCCAAGCGCGTCGGCTCCCCGGATCAGGACGGCGATCGCGCCGATCACGCCGACAATCCGCGCGCCGAGATGGAAAAGCTGGCCATCGAGGCTACCGGTCTTGAGACGCTCCGACGCGACAATGACGTCGCTGATCAGAACGGCGCCGACCATGCACAGCCAGGCTTCGGCCAGAGTGCTCACCGTGGTCTCGGCATAAGCCAGGATCACGCGCGGGGTGTCGCCGATCCGAAGAATTCCCCATAGGGTCGGCAAGGCCAGACCGGCCAGGAAAATGACGGCGACGGGGATCAGCAAGGCATGCCATTTCGGCCCGTCGCGGTCGCCCCTGCGGCGCTTCAAGCTTATCCTGAACCGGTTGACGGCCGAAATCAGCAACGCGCCGAAGGTCAGCCCGATCCCGACCCCCAACCATTGCCAGGGCGCGAGGCCGAGCACCCTTACCTTGGCCCAGGCGGGCATGGCCATCAGCCACCTGGGCGGCACCAAGCGCCCCAGAGCCGCCGGCGAACTCAGATAAGCGTCGTAGACCGTCCCGTAGGGGTCGGGGTTCAGTTTCGCCATCGCCTTGAGCAGCGCGCGCGTGATTTCGGACTTTTCGGGGAGGCTTTTGACCCGCGCGAAGAAGTCGGGCAGGCGCTCCACCGTGTCGGCCGATACGAGATATTGCCCGGCGCGGGGGCCGTCTTCGATCAGGACAAGATCGATTTCTGTGTCCGGCACGCGCCATTTTTTTAATCCGAGCCGCGTCATTTCGGCGCGGTCCGGAATTTCGGCCGCGGCGGGAATGTCGATGCGATCCAGGACTTCGCGCAGCAACAGGGCGCGCTCTGCTCCGACAATGTCGGTGAGAACGGGGGAAATCTGCGACGTGTCGAGATCGGCGAGAGCGCGCGGAATCAGGCGCCCACGGCCAATTGCTGGGCTTTTTCTTCCTCATTCAGGTAAAGCCGGCCGGAATCAGCGTAGCTGGTGAGGAGGCGCGTGCGCAAGCCATAGAGCGCATCGGTGGTCGCGAGAAAGCCCATCAGCGTCTCGCGCGGGCTGCCGGTCGGGACGGGTTTGAGCGGGTCGCGTCATCCGCCCACGCCGCGCCGCCGCCCAGCAAAGCGCAAATCACGATGCCGAAGCGCAAGGCCTGCGCCAGGCGCGCCGCCGGGAACTCAACAAGGCCCAACGCTATTCTCCCTGCTGAAATCAAGCGGGTCCATTAGCCCGAAAACACAGCCTCGGCAACGCCGTTTTTCAGGAGCCTCATTTGACAGTCGCCTTGCGCCGGGTCGACACTGCGGTTCGTCAGGGTGGAGGCTTTTATGCGCGCCATGGTCCTCCAATCGGATGGGCGCGCCGCTCGACGGACGAGCGCCCCGACCCTCTGCCCGGCCCCGGCGAGATCCGGCTGAAATCTCGGCCTGCGGCGTCTGCCGCACCGATCTGCATGTGGTCGACGGCGAACTGCCCGATCCGCGCGTGCCGATCATTCCCGGCCATGAAATCGTCGGGCGCGTCGACCTCCTCGGCCCCGGCGTCTGCGGATTCACGGTCGGCGAACGCGTTGGCGTGCCCTGGCTCGGCCATACCTGCCAGGCTTGCGCCCCTGCCGCGGCCACGAAAACCTGTGCGACCGCCCGGAATTCACCGGCTATTCGCGCGACGGCGGCTATGCCACATGGCCTCGCAGACGCGCGCTTCGCCTTTCCGCTCGGCGAGACAGGCGAGGATTCGCGCGCTGGCGCCCTTGCTCTGCGCGGGGCTGATCGGCTGGCGGGCGATAAAGATCGCCTTGCGCAGCGCCGGGCGGATCGAGCGGCTGGGCCTCTTCGGTTTCGGCGCCGCCGCCCATATTCTGGCGCAAGTGGCGATCAGGCAGGGCCAGGACGTTTTCGCCTTCACCCGGCCGGGCGATGCGTGCGGGCCAGGATTTCGCCCTCAAGCTCGGCGCCGTCTGGGCGGGCGGCTCGGACGAGACCCCGCCGGAAAAACTCGACGCCGCCATTATTTCGCGCCCGTGGGCGCCCTCGTTCCGTCGCGCTCAAAAGCCGTGCGAAAGGGCGGCGCGGTGGTCTGCGCCGGCATCCACATGAGCGACATTCCCAGATTTCCCTATGCGCTGCTGTGGGAGGAGCGCCAGATCGTCTCGGTCGCCAATCTCACGCGGCGCGACGGGGTCGAATTTTTGCGGCTCGCGCCCCAACTGGGCCTGAGGACGACAACAAAGCTTATCCCTGGCGACGCCAATCGCGCCCTCGCCGATTTGCGCGCCGGCGCCTTCGAGGCGCGGCCGTGCTCATTCCATAGGAGAAACACGACAAGAAGACCCGCCATCGAGACCAAAAAATTTCGCGTCAAAGCGGACAAGAAGGTCGACCTGAAAAAATGGCCGACGCGCATCGAACCGGTCTATCGCGTCAAAGGAGGAGTATCAGGCGCCCTCGCCGATCACGTCGCGCGGCTGAGCGACATGCAGCAAAAGCTTTACGCCAGCAACCGCCAGCCCTGCTGTTGATTTTCCAGGCGATGGATGCCGCCGGCAAGGACGGCGCATCAGCCATGTGATGTCCGGGCGTCAATCCGCAGGGCTGCGAGGTCACCAGTTTCAAGCATCCCGGCGGCGCCGAACTGGAGCACGAATTCCTCTGGCGGGCGCGGGCCCTGCCGGAGCGCGGCCAGATCGGCATTTTCAACCGCTCGCATTACGAGGACGTGCTGATCGTGCGCGTCCACCCCGACTGCTCGCAAACCGAAGGGGTTGGAACCTCGGCAAGCCGACGGCAGATTATGGAAAGAGCGCACTCGCTCGATTCGCGCCTTCGAGCGGCACCTCGGCGCCAACAATATCCATGTGCTGAAATTCTTCCTGCACCTGTCGAAGGAGGAGCAGCGAAAGCGATTTCTCGCCCGCATCGACGAGCCGGAAAAGAACTGGAAATTTTCGCAGGCCGACCTGGACGAGCGCGGATTCTGGCAGAATACCGCCGCGCCTATGAGGGCTGCCTGACCGAGACCAGCACGAAAGCCGCGCCATGGTTCATCGTCCCCGCCGACGACAAGCGAACCGCGCGGCTGATCGTCTCGCAGGATCGTGCTGGAGAAAATCGAAGCGCTGGACCTCCCCTACCCGACCGTCAGCGAAGGGCAGCGCAAGGCCGAATTGAAGGCAATTCGCGCGCAGCTGGGCGGGCCTTAATCCGGCAACTGCTTCCATCCATACCTGGAAATGGCGCAGCATATGCGGCCCAAAAGTCTGGACCAGCGGCACATCCGCCGCATCGCGGCCTCGGGCCATCAGGATGCGGCCGACGCGCGGCGCGTTGTTGCGCGGATCGAAGGTCCACCATTGGCCGCCGAGGTAAGCTCCATCCAGGCGCAAAAATCCTGAATCGGAATAGGGCGGCGGCAGGCCGATGTCGCTGATATAGCCGGTGCAATAGCGCGCCGGGATGTTCATGCAGCGCGTGAAGGCGATGGCGAGATGGGCGAAGTCGCGGCAGACGCCGACGCCCTTGTAATAAGCCTGCGAGGCGGTGCGGGTCGGATCGCAATCCTGATAATTGAAACGCAAGTAATTGTGGACGTAATCGCAGATCGCCTGCACCCGTCCCCAGCCAGTTGGCGCATTTTCGAACAGCCGCCACGCTTCCTGAGACAGGATATCGGTTTCGCAATAGCGGCTGCCGAGCAGAAACTGCATCGCATCGTCAGGCAGATCCGCGATCTCGTGCTGAATGGCGTTCAGGTTGACCGGATCGGGAGCGCCGGAATCATCCAGCACCGCATCGGCGTGAAACACTGATATCGCCGCCTGGCGAGACGAGGCGAAAGCAGAAATTGCCGAAGCTGTCATGGTAGGTCGAGATCGGCACCTGCGGTTCGGTGGTCAGGAAATCCTGCAATTCAAGCTGTCCGGCGCGGCTATGATGAACATTCAGCATGCCAACCATCGGCGTGGGTCTTTGCGTCTGGTAGGTCATGTCGTAGCCGAAACGAATGCGCATGCAAATTCCTGATGTCCTGGGAAGCCTCATCCATCGGTTGCGCCTGCAACAAGGGCGCAAGAAAGCTCCCGGACGATGGCGGAAAGAGGCTCACCTTATCGCGGTTCGCGGTCAGGACGAAATCGAAAAGCCGGATAAAACGCTCAAATATCAGGCTTATCCCGCACGTTTTAGTGTCGGCGACGGTTTTGAAGGCTTTTCCCGATCCGATGGCCGAGCTCAGCTGAGCTTCCAGCTATCGCCGGTGCGGCAGGCTTTTCCCGTGCCGATTTGCGGCCGTCCATTAATATAGACCGTGTGGGTGAAGTCGGGGCAGTCGCAGGTTCCCGCCACCGGCGAGACATAACCATAGGAGCCATCGTCGCCGCGCCAGGTCTTGCGCTCGCCCGAGGCCAGCGCCGACAATTCCGCCTTGTTGGCCGCGGCCTTGCCAGTGGCGTTGAGGCTTTGGCCAAGCGAACCGCTGGCGAGGCCGTTGTAGGGCGGCGGAGGCGGAGGCGTGACCGCCACAGCCGCCGCGGCCGGCGCAGGCGTCTCGACAGAGGGGGAGGCTGTGGAGGCGCAGCCCGAAAGGGCGGCGAGAGCGACCAGGGCGAAACCGGCGCGCGCCAGAGAAATCACGGCAAAACCTCATAAAAATCTGCGCTTCCGGCGCATTTCTGGCGGCATACTAGCCGCTGCGGTCCCGCTGCGAAAGACGAGCCGGGCGAATTTTTGTCATATTCGTCAAGCGAAAAAAAAAAAAAAATGAATGGCGTGGGCTTGCATCGGTCAAACATTTGGCCCTTGTCAGGCAGTGTGGGGAGGTCCATCCTTTAGCATTTCTCGCCCTTATTGACCTGACCCCGTAAAAAAAAAAAAAAAAAAAAAAAAAAAAAAAAAAAAAAAAAAAAAAAAAAAAAAAAAAAAAAAAAAAAAAAAAAAAAAAAAAAAAAAAAAAAAAAAAAAAAAAAAAAACATGTGCGAGCGAAGCGAAGCAATCCATGGCTTGCGGTTGTGGCCAGGGTGGATAAAAAAAAAAAAAAAAAAAAAAAAAAAAAAAAAAAAAAAAAAAAAAATCGACCTGACCCCGTCACTGCGAGCGAAGCGATCGATGGCTTGCGGTTGGAAAAAAAAAAAAAAAAAAAAAAAAAAAAAAAAAAAAAAAAAAAAAAAAAAAAAGGACTGATCCTGCTGGCCGCAGCGCCTTGCACCGCCATGGTGTTCGTCTGGAGCAACCTGTGCAAGGGCGAGCCCCATTTCACGCTAAGCCAGGTCGCCCTCAACGACGTCATCATGATCGTCGCCTTCGCGCCATCGTCGGGCTGCTGCTGGGTCTGTCCGCAATCGCGTACCGTGGGATACGCTGCTTCTGTCGGTGGCGCTTTACATCGTCGTTCCGGTCATCCTGGCGCAGATCATACGTCGAACGCTGCTGTGGCCAGGGTGGATTGCTTCGTTTCGAAAAAAAAAAAAAAAAAAAAAAAAAAAAAAAAAAAAAAAAAAAAAAAAAAAAAAAAAAAAAAAAAAAAAAAAAAAAAAAAAAAAAAAAAAAAAAAAAAAAAAAAAAAAAAAAAAAAAAAAAAAAAAAAAAAAAAAAAAAAAAAAAAAAAAAAAAAAAAAAAAAAAAAAAAAAAAAAAAAAAAAAAAAAAAAAAAAAAAAAAAAAAAAAAAAAAAAAAAAAAAAAAAAAAAAAAAAAAAAAAAAAAAAAAAAAAAAAAAAAAAAAAAAAAAAAAAAAAAAAAAAAAAAAAAAAAAAAAAAAAAAAAAAAAAAAAAAAAAAAAAAAAAAAAAAAAAAAAAAAAAAAAAAAAAAAAAAAAAAAAAAAAAAAAAAAAAAAAAAAAAAAAAAAAAAAAAAAAATGCTTGCTTCGCTCGAGCGACGACAAACCAGGTTCAGGTCGGGCGGAGAAATAGGGCCGGCCATTCTTAAAAAAAAAAAAAAAAAAAAAAAAAAAAAAAAAAAAAAAAAAAAAAAAAAAAAAAAAAAAAAAAAAAAAAAAAAAAAAAAAAAAAAAAAAAAAAAAAAAAAAAAAAAAAAAAAAAAAAAAAAAAAAAAAAAAAAAAAAAAAAAAAAAAAAAAAAGGGGGAGGAGGATGTCGGCGATCTTGAAGGCGCAAATCGACTGGATCCCCGCTGACGCTGGGCGCTGTTCGTCCAACTCAGGGCAAAACGCTGGCGTTGATGCAGGTCTCGGGCGGCTCGCAATCCTTCAACGCCGTCAACCAGATGCGCATTCTCGGGCGCTGGATGCGGTTGATCGCCATCCCCAACCAGTCCTCCGTCGCCAAAGCCTTCATGGAATTCGACGACCATGACCGGATGAAGCCGTCGCCATATTACGACCGCGTCGTCGATGTGATGGAGGAACTGGTCAAGTTCACCCTGCTGACGCGCGACTGTTCGGTTGTCTGGTCGACCGCTATTCGGAACGCTAAACGCCGAAGTCGCTATCGCGGCGGGTCAATCAACGATCCATTAGGCCGGCCCATTTCCACAAAGCCAGGTTTCGAGGGCGAGGAAGGTCGCGCGCGCCGTTGCACTCGCGTGTTCCCGAGCCTCTGGCGTCGCGCATCGGGCGTCGACAATCGCGGGGAACCGCCGCCACATCTCATGAACATCCGGCCCATAGCTGGCCAGATAACTGGCGCCATGCGTAGCCGACAGTCCGAGCTTGCGGTGGACAATGGGCAGGAGATGCTGGCCGCCGAGTGTCGCGCCTTCCAGCACGTAAAACCCTCCCAGAGCGGCGACCTCGTCGGCCACAGGCGGGACGCTGGCCAAGGCCGTCGGGGGAAGGCCGCCAGCGCTTCGATATCGCGCGCGAGCAACGACGCTTTCAGGCGGGCGGGATAGTCGTCGATCGCGCCGAGCAGAAAACCCGCCCATTGCGCCTCGGCGGCGGCATGGAAGCCCCATAGTGGGTCAGGTGATGTCGATAAGCGGAAATTTCAGAAAAACGGTCCTTGATCGCCAAACGCTTCTCGAGCTGGAGATGCTGGTCCCAAGTGCTTTCTTTCAAAAATTTCATCGCCGGATTTTACCGTTAATGGGAAATATCTAGACAGCACAGGTGTCGCTGCAACTTGAGCATTTTTGCTTATTTCAAAGTTCCGCGTCAATCCATTGATATTATCGTTTTTTCAAAAATTCGACCTGGACGCTCGAACGGACGTTACACAGGCGGCAAGGCCGGCAGGATCAAGATCGCCCGCAACCCGCCGAACGGCAAATCGCCGAGGTCGAGACGCCCGCCATAAGCCGCCGCCAGATCGGCGACGATCGACAGGCCGAGACCCGAACCCGGCTTGCCCTCGTCGAGCCGACGCCCCCGCCGCAACGCGTCTGCGCGCTGTTCGGCGGCAAGTCCGGGGCCGTCGTCATCGAATGTCGCGCGGAAAAAGACGCGGTCGAGGTCGCCCGAGGGCAGAGCCTCGACGCTGACCCGCACTTCGCCCGCCGCCCATTTGCAGGCATTGTCGATGAGGTTGCCGGCCATGTCGTCGAAATCCTGCTTTTCGCCCAGAAATTTCAGGTTTTCCGGACACTCCACCGCCAGATCGATCGCGGGATAAATCTTGCCGAAGGCCCGCGCCATGGCGGCCAAAGCCGGAGCCGGATCGGCGGCGGCGCCGATGGCCCCGGCCCGCGTCGCGGCGCGGGCGCGGTCGAGATAAAAAGTCACCTGATCGCGCATGACCTCGGCCTGTTCGCCGACCTTCTTCGCAAGGGGAGAAGCGTCGCCGTCCGCTTCGTTCATGATGACGCTGAGCGGCGTTTTGAGGGCATGGGCGAGATTGCCGACCTGCGTGCGCGCCCGCTCCACGATTTCGCGATTGGCGCCGATCAGCAGGTTGAGTTCCGCGGCGAGCGGCGCGATCTCCAGCGGGAATTCGCCGGCGATGTTTTCGGACTGGCCACGCCGCACGGCGATCACGTCGCGCCGCAACTGCCGCAAGGGCCGAAGTCCGTAACGCGCCTGCAAGGCCATGGCGACCATGAGCAGGAGCGCCAAAAGCAGAAAAGTGACGCCGAGATCGAGTTCGAATTGCGCGACCTGAAGGTCCACGCTTTGCGTGGTCGCCGCAACCTGCACCAGAAACCGGCCCTGTTCTCCGGCGTCGATGTCGCGCTCCAGCATCCTGACGGGCTTGCCGTCCGGCCCGAGGATATCGCCGTGACGCCTCCCGTCCACTGAGGCTTCCGCCTGAGCCGCGGACAGCTTGGGCAGGCGCGAGGCGAAGAGCGAGCGCGACGTGCGAATGTCGCCAGGATTCCGTATCGAGCCGCGTGATCTGCCAGTACCAGCCCGATTGCAGCAATTCGAATTGCGGCTCGCCCAATTGACCGGGTTCGGACGCGCCCTCATCGCGGGCGCAGCCAGTTCGCCGACCAGGGCGCGCAGATAAATGCCGAGTTGTTCGTCGAGGGCCGCCTCGGCCGTCTGGCGATACAGCGCCGACAAAGCCAGTCCGGCCAGGGTCAGGATCACGATGCAGGCCAGCGCCGAGGACAGGAACAGCCGCGTCGCGATCGAGGTTTTTCCGAACCTTTGCCGAAGCTTTTGCCGAACCGCCAGAACCGCCAATTCATTTTCGCGCGCCGTCCTTTCGGGTCGCCGGCGTCGATCATGTAGCCCAGGCCGCGCACGGTTTGCAGCACATCGACGCCGAGCTTCTTGCGCAAGCGTCCGATGAAAACTTCGATGGTGTTCAAATCGCGGTCGAAATCCTGATCGTAAAGGTGCTCGACGATCTCGCCGCGCGAGACGACCCGCCCGGGATGGTGCATCAGATAGGCGAGCAGCCGATATTCATGCGAGGTCAGTTTTATCGGCTCCCCGGCCACCGTCACCCGCCCGGATTTGGCGTCGAGCGCCACCGGCCCGCACAGCAATTCGTTGGTGGCGTGACCCGCCGCGCGGCGCACCAGGGCGCGCAACCGCGCAAGAACCTCCTCCAGATGAAAAGGCTTTGCCACATAATCGTCGGCGCCGGCGTCGAATCCCTGCACTTTTTCGCTCCAGCCGTCGCGCGCGGTCAGGATCAGCACCGGCATGTCCCTTCCCGCCTTGCGCCAGGCGGTCAGCACGGAAATCCCGTCCATCTTGGGCAGGCCTATGTCGAGCACCACCGCGTCATAGGGTTCGGTGTCGCCGAGAAAATGCCCCTCCTCGCCATCGGTTGCCGAATTCGACGGCATAGCCCGCCGTTTCCAGCGCCGCGACGAGTTGGCGGTTGAGGTCCTTGTCGTCTTCGATCACGAGCAAGCGCAAATTCTTCCCCCTTGTTTGTTCGCCTGCTTCAGCGCAAATCGTCAATGCGCATTGCGGGCGCCGACAAGCTGTCCGCTGGCGGCGTTCATGAATACATGGATGACCCGCCCGTCGGGCCGCAACAAGGTGATTTCATAGATGTCGAGGTCGTTCCAATGGCAGAGCTCCCCGCCAGAGCCTCGGCATGGGCGAAAGCCGAGGCCTCGCGCATGAGCGCGAAAGGCTCGTGCAATTTCTGGGTGGAGACGCGTTCCCTCGCTTCGGCCGGCTTGTAACAGACGCGCGGACCGAGTGGCTGCATGTCGGGAGGCGGACCCATTGGCGGCTCCTCCGACGGCGGCTCCATCTCATAACGACGCGGGCCATCATAGCGAGGACCATCGTCAAATCGCGACCCGCCGAAAGCGGGCACGCCAAAATGCCAGAGCCCAAAGCGAAAGCCCTGAGCCTGCGCACCGCCGTCGCCAAGGCGAATAGCAGGCAAAGGCCCAAAAGCAGGACTTTCGCCAGGCGTCTTGCCCAAGTTTTCGCCCAAAAATTGGCCATGCCCCAGTTTGGTCTTTCAAGTCTGAATGTGGCGTGAATTGGTTCGGTCGCAAGGCTGCATGAGCGGCGCCATGAGAAGTCTGATTTGCTGTCTCGTTTCAGCCGCAATCATCGGGCTTTTTATCCTTCGTAGCACCGCTTCCGCCCGCCGAGGCCTCGCATGATTTCGCACGACCACAGGACAAGAAGATGCCGCGAAATCGCACGGCCAAAGCCTCGCGCGGAAATCGCCGCGCGGTCTTCGCCGGCGCGCTGACCCTTTTTGCGCTCGCCGACATGCCAGCCCGCGCGCCTGCCCCCGCCGCAGTGCCGTCCGCCGTCCCTGCCCCCGCTGAACAGGCGCCCGCGCGGCTGCGTTCAGCCAGCTATTATCCGGAAGATCTCGCGGCCTTGCAGAGCCTGCGCGGTTTCCAACCCATGGCGAATGAAGGCGAAAAGCCGGCTGTGGTCGCGCTCGTCGCTCCGGGAAAACCGGCGCCTTTCGATCCCAAAGCGCCGCGCCGCGCGGAGGCGAAAACCAATGTCGCGCCGCCGCCCGCCGGCGCTCCGGGGCAAGCGGCGCAACAATCGCCGCCGGCGCCCGCCGCCGAACCGTTCAAGGTTTTCGGCTTGTCCCTGCCTGTCGATGTCGGCGCGCAAGTGAACGCGCAAGTCACCAATATGCGCGACGTCGCCGGACGCTGGGGCGCTCGCCTGGGCCTGGCGAAAGCGACGACGTTCTGGCGCTGACCGCCTAAGCTTGTCGCATCGTCAGCGCCGGACCTGAAAAGCTTGCACGACGATCCGCGTTCATGGCACGAATGCGCTCGCCGTTCAGCGGACTCAGGCCGGGACGCATAGACCATTGTCCAATCTAAAACCCTTGCCGATCGTATTGGCCGCCGCCGTGGCGCTGGGCGTCGCGGCGACGCTGTTGTCGTTGCGCGGGGAACCGGGCTTTGACGCGGTGCGGTTGGGGCCGTGGAGTTCATGGCCACGGCTCGGCAATTCCGAAATCGACCCCTATGCGCGGGCGGTATCGGCGGTCGAAGGCGCGCTTCCGCTCGGCGGCGGCGAGGGACTGGCCTTCGTCGCCCAGGTCGACGAAACCGGCAGTCCGCTCGATGCGCGTTGCGATTACCAGATTTCCGGCGCGGCGCCGCCCGCCCGCTTCTGGACCCTGACCGCCTATGACGCGGCCGGACGTTTGCGAACCAACATTGCCGAGCGCTATGGCCTCACCTCCGCCGCCCTGCTGCGTTCCGCCGACGGCGCTTTTTCCATCACGGCGGCGCGCGAGGCGCGGCCCGGCAATTGGCTGCCGCTCGGCGAAAAAAGCCGCTTCATCCTGGTCCTGCGCGCCTACCAGGCCAATACCAGCGCGCTGGCCAGCGCCTTCGAAGGCCTGACCCTGCCAACCATCACGCGGGGCCTCTGCTCATGAGCAGCCGCGAGATTTTGCTGCGCAAGTAATTTCCTGGCCGTGTCTTCGCCTTCATTCCCTGGGTGCTCGGCCTGCTGTTCGGCGCCGTGGCGGTGCATCTCATCCTGATCCTGACGCTGCCGGCGCTGGCGCCGGGTTCGGCTTATCGCCAATTCGCCCGGCCCCTGCCGCTGGGCGAAAAACGCGTGCTGGCGCGCGCCGAACCGTCGATGTCCCGACCGAGTTTCTCCGATCCTTTCGCCGCCATCGCCTTGTGTCGTTTCGATTTGAGGCAAGGCCCGCTGCGGCTGCGCGCCAGCGCTGACGGCGACCGTCCCCTGTCGGTCTCGGTCCGCCTCGCCGACGGAACCGTTATTTATAGCGCCGGCGACCGCCAGACGCCGGGCGGTCGCTTCAACATCGTGATCGTCACCCAGGCGCAGGCCGACGCACAGGACGCCGCGCGCGAAAGGGCCGAGGATGATTCGGGGGAGGCGGCTAAATCGGCGGAAGATGAATTGCGGCTGATTTCGCCCGGAAAAACCGGATTTGCGGTGATTCGCACGCTCGCCTTGCGCGAGAGCGACTATGAAAAGGCGGCGGCCCAGCTCGATGCGGTTGCCTGTTCCCTGGAAACGACGCCGTGAAATTTTTGTGCGGTCATTTGTGGCGCGACCGTGTCGAACTGCCGCGACTGCTGGGGCGCCCGTCCAGCTCGGCATCCTCCCGGCAATAGCGCACGCCAAGGAAAAACAGGATTTGCGCCGGACCTTGCGGCGGTTCAACCGGGGCGCGGCGACGAGGCGCGGCGCGGAATGGAATAATTTCGCCCATGGACCGATCCTTCCTTGACGCCGAACCGCTTCCGGCGAGTGGTGAAGCCTGACCGTTGGGAAACCGCTGAAAATAAATGTCGTTCCCGCTCGCTCGTTGATTAATGCTCAGCGTATGGTTAATGAAGCATCAAGAAAGCTTGATTAGGGTCAGGGAGCCGCTGTTTTTCCGGTGCGCCAGGAGCCGTCGCCATGTCGAATGCTGGCCTCGGCATTTCCGGCCGTTCATTTTACCTTGGCCACCACGCCGACGATCGGCCCCATCGGCAAGGTAAAATCGTCCCGGTCGAGTTCCGGCGCATAGAGCGCGGAAATCGAGCCGTCGAGAAACAGCGCGTTGTCGCAACCGAGTTTGTCGCGGAACAGGCTGGCGAATTGGTAGAATGTCACTGGTTGGTTCGAGATGGCGAAGACCACCTGGCCCTCGCGGTCAACGCCAACGCCATTACGCAATTTGGTCGAGGTCCCATCGGCGTTGATGCGCGGGTGGATCTTGCCGTTGAGCACCAGCATCGGGCCGGACTGGGTCGCATAATCCGCCGCCGGTCGCCCGGCGAGGAAATGCGAGGTTTCCCAGACGCCGGCCTGACCGCCGCCGACGAAGAACACGCCATTCGGCTTGAGATGGAAATTGGCGGCGCCGCCGCGCGTATTGGCGCGCTTCATTTCGACGCCATGCTCGACATAAAGGCCGACCGGCGCGTTGGTGTCGTCATACATGCCGCCGTTCATGCCGAAAATCAGCTTTTCGCCCGGCTTGAGGCTCCCCGCCACCGCTTCGAAACTGGAGAGAGGCTCGCCGTCGGGGCCGCGCCAGAACAGGCGCATATCGTCCTTGCGGGGATCGAAGCGGCAGATCGTGAAGGATTGGCCGCCCTGCGCGAGATCGGCGCAGGGCGCAGCGAAGGCTGGCGCGCCGCATAGCCCCATCAGGGCCAGAAAGGCGATTCGGGTCGCCGCTGGCGCCGTCGCACGATTTTAGTATTGCTAAAATCACCAAAATCTCTATGCCTCGCCGCCATGAAGCTGGCGGAATGGTTGCGCAAATCCGGCGTGAGCCGTATCGAGTTTTCGCGGCGGCTGGGTTTGTCGCCCGGCGCCGTCAGCCAGCTTTGCAATCACGAAAGCGTCTGGATGTCGCGCGATACAGCGCAGGCGATAGCACGCGAAACCCAGGGCGCCGTGACGCCCAACGACTTTCTGCCCCACGTAGCGGGCGAGAACAAGATGCTGGAGGCCTCCATGTCGCAATCCGTTCCTTTGGCCGTCGAAGCGATCCGTCGCGGCGAGATCGTCATCGTCACCGACGACGACGACCGCGAGAACGAGGGCGATCTGGTGATGGCCGCGAGCCTGTGCACGTCCGAGAAAATGGCCTTCATCATCCGAAATTGCTGCGGCATCGTCTGCGCGCCGCTCAGCGCCGAAGAAGCGCGCCGCCTGCATCTGCAGCCGATGGTGGCCGAAAACGACGCGCCGCTTGGCACCGCCTTCACCGTCACTGTCGACGTCAAGCACGGCCTGACCACCGGAATTTCCGCCGAACAGCGGGCGAATACCGTGCGCGGCCTCGCCAATAATAATTTCGGCGCCAATGATTTCGTGCGGCCAGGCCATGTCTTTCCGCTCATCGCGCGCGACGGCGGCGTGCTGATGCGCTCCGGCCATACCGAGGCGGCGGTCGATCTCTGCAAACTGGCCGGATTGCCGCCGGTCGGCGTGATCTGCGAACTGGCCAATGACGACGGCACGGTCATGGTCGGTCCGCAAATCGCCGCTTTTGCCGAAAAGCACAAGCTCCACCAGATTTCTGTGGATGACCTCATCGCCTATCGTCAGGCGCGCGAAAGCCTGGTCGAGCGGGTCGCCGCTTTTCCGGTCAAGACGCAATTCGGCGAATTCACCGGCTACGCCTTCGTCACGCCCTTCGATTCGGTGCAGCATTTCGCGTTGGTCGCCGGCGAAATCGGCGACGGCCGCGACATTCCCGCGCGTCTGCATCGCGCCGACATCATCGGCGACGTTTTCGGCGGCGGCGTGTCGATCAACTCGGCGCTGGAGGTTTTTCAGGCCGGAGGACGCGGCATTCTGGTCTATCTGCGTGACGGCGCGGCCGGCGTGCCAGCCAATCTGGTCGGCCACAAGGAGGAGGCGGGAACGGAAACCACGCGTGCGCGAAACTGGGTGGATATCGGCGTCGGCGCGCAAATCCTGCGCAACCTCGGCGTCTCCTCGATCCGCCTGCGCACCAATGCGCCGCGCAAATATGTCGGCCTGGCGGGGTTCGGCATTGAAATCACCTGCTTCGAGGACGGCGCGCGATGAGCGATGACGATCTGCGCCATCAGCAAAAAATGGCGAAACGCAAGCAAGTGCAGGACGCCGAAGTCGCCGGCAAGACGATTGACTCCAAAGGCCTGCTGATCGTCCACACCGGCCCCGGCAAGGGCAAATCCACCGCCGCCTTTGGCCTGATTCTCCGCGCGCTCGGCCATGACTGGCGGGTGGGCGTGGTGCAGTTCGGCAAGGGCGCGTGGCAGACAGGCGAACGCAAGGCGCTTGAGCGTTTCGGCGACCAAGTGAGTTGGCACACTTTGGGCGAGGGCTTCACCTGGGAGACGCAGGACCGCGCCCGCGACCTCGCCGCCGCCGCCCGCGCCTGGGAAAAAGCGCGCGAACTGATGGCGGATGACACGATCAAATTGCTGGTGCTCGACGAGTTGAACATCGCCTTGCGCTACGAGCATCTGCCGCTCGACGAGGTGGTGGCCGCACTGTCGGCGCGGCGGCCCGATCTGCATGTCGTCGTGACCGGGCGCAACGCCAAGCCGGAACTGATCGCCGCAGCCGATCTGGTGACGGAAATGCAGGCGGTCAAGCATCATTTCGCCGCCGGGGTGAAAGCGCAGCAGGGCATCGAGTTTTGATGGGTATCGCAGCAAAGCCGGCCTCACTTCCTTCTCCCCCTGCGGGAGAAGGTGGCGCGGAGCGCCGGATGAGGGGTCCTTTCCTTTGGCCTGCGCCCTCATCCGGCCTTTCAGGCCACCTTCTCCCACAAGGGGGAGAAGGGAGTCGCGTCGCTCGGAAGTTGCGCCATGACCCGGGCGCTGATGTTTCAGGGCACGGGCTCGGATGTCGGCAAGTCCTTGCTGGTCGCCGGATTCTGCCGCGCCTTCGCCCGGCGGGGCTTGCGCGTAAAACCGTTCAAGCCGCAGAACATGTCCAACAACGCCGCCGTGACGGCGGATGGCGGCGAGATCGGGCGCGCGCAGGCGCTTCAGGCCCGCGCCTGTTTTTGCGCGCCGAGCGTCCACATGAATCCGGTGTTGCTGAAGCCGCAGAGCGAGATCGGCTCGCAGATTGTGGTGCAGGGCAGGATTTTCGGGACCGCCAAGGCGCGCGACTATCAGGCGCTCAAGCCGCAGATGATGGCTTTCGTCGCGGACAGCTTTGCGCGTCTGCGCGCCGACGCCGATCTGGTGCTGGTCGAAGGCGCGGGCAGTCCGGCCGAGGTCAATCTGCGCCGTGGCGACATCGCCAACATGGGTTTCGCGCGCGCCGAGAATGTTCCCGTGGTGCTGATCGGCGACATCGATCGTGGCGGCGTCATCGCGCAGATCGTCGGGACCAAGGCTGTGCTCGACCCGGCCGACGCCGACATGGTGCGTGGCTTTCTCGTCAACAAGTTTCGCGGCGACGCCACTCTTTTCGCCGATGGCATGCGAACTCATCGCGGAAAAATCCGGCTGGCCGGCGCTGGGGCTGATCCCGTTTTTCGCCGCCGCCGCGCGCCTGCCCGCCGAAGACGCCATGGCGCTGGCGCGGCGCGACAGTTTTTCGGGCGGCACGACCATCATCGCCGTCCCGCTGCTGCCGCGCATCAGCAATTTCGACGATTTCGACCCTCTGAAAATGGAGCCGGACGTGCGGCTGGTCATGGTCGCGCCGGGCGAACCTCTGCCGCTGTGCGATCTGATCATCCTGCCCGGCTCGAAGGCCACCATCGCCGACCTCGCCTTTTTCCGCGCGCAAGGCTGGGACGTGGATCTTTACGCCCACGCGCGGCGCGGCGGCAGGATTCTTGGCATTTGCGGCGGCTACCAGATGCTGGGCCGAAAAATCGCCGATCCACTCGGCATGGAGGGCGCGCCGAGCGAGGTCGAGGGGCTCGGACTGCTGGATGTCGAGACCGAATTAACCACCGACAAGGTTTTGCGCGCTTGCGCGGGCGTCTCGACGGAAGGCGCGGCTTTCTCGGGATATGAGATGCATGTCGGGCTGACACAGGGGCCTGACAGCGCCCGACCCATGCTGACTTTGCGGACGGACGCGGCGACGGCGCGCAGTCGCCGGATGGCGCCATCCGCGCCTGCTATGTCCACGGCCTGTTCGCCCACGAAGAGTTTCGCAATGCCGTGTTGCGCTGGATCGGCGCGCAGACCTCGGACCTCGCCTATGAGGCAGAGGTCGAGCGCACGCTCGACGCCTTGGCCGATCACCTCGCGCGCCACGTGGATTTGGACGCGCTGCTCGCTCTGGCAAGATAAACACCGTCATTGCGAGCGAAGCGAAGCAATCCACCTCACAAATGGATTACTTCGCTTCGCTCGCAATGATGAATCAAGAGGCAAAGAAAAGCACAACCGCCAGCGCGCCGATCTGCACGGCGCAGGCGCGTCGATAGAGCGCCAGAGCGCGAAAAATGTCGTTGGCGTCGAGATCGGCGCGGCCGTCGCCCATAAAAACATCGTCGACGTTTTCGCCGCCATAGACGCGCGGACCGGCCAGCTTGAAACCGAGCGCGCCGGCCAAAGCCGCCTCGGGCCACCCCGCATTGGGCGAGCGATGTTTTCGCGCATCACGCCGCACCGCGCGCCATGCCTCGCGGGGATCGGCGCCGGGCGAAAAATAGGCTGCGAGAATCAGCCACAGCGCGGCGAGGCGCGAGGCCGGCAGGTTTATGACATCGTCGAAACGCGCCGCCGCCCAGCCGAAAGAGAGATAGCGTTCGTTCTTGTGGCCGATCATCGAATCCGCCGTATTGGCCGCCTTGTAGAGCGCGCCGCCGGGAAGGCCGAACACAGCGAGCCAAAAAGCCGGCGCGACAACGCCATCGGAAAAATTCTCGGCCAGACTCTCGACCGCCGCGCGGGAAACGCCAGCGACGTCGAGCGCCGCCACATCGCGTCCGACGATGAGCGCCACTTTTCCGCGTCCGGCTTCCAGACCTTCGGTCGAAAGCCCTGGGCCACGGCGGCGACATGGTCATGGAGACTTCGCTGCGCTGTCAGCGACGAGGAGAGACAGGCCAAAAGCGCGAAGCCGAGCAGGTTTTTGGGCGCCAGCGCAGTCAACCCCATCGCCACGGCCGCCGTCGCAGCCAGCACGAGGACGAGCGCGAGCACGCCCGCGCGCTTGCGCATCGCATCCGACCAGTCGCTCCGGTTGAGCGCAAGCTCCAGACGCGCGATAAGGGCGCCGATCCACGCGACAGGATGACCTAAAACGGCGTGAGACAGGCGCCGGATAGCCGAAAAGGGCTTCGACAATCAGGGCGGCCAAGGCGAGGGAAATGGTGAAAGTGGACACAGTGAGCACAGCTTTGGAGGAAACAAATCGCACGTTAGCCTATCACGGCGGCCGGCTCGCCGCCGCTCGGCGGCGTTTTCCCGAAGCGCCCGAGCCCTGGCTCGATCTCTCCACCGGCATCAACGCCCTGCCCTATCCGGTCGGCGCCCTGAGCGCGGCGGCTTTTTCGCGCCTGCCCGAAGCCTCGTCCATCGCCGCCCTCGAAGCGGCCGCCGCGCGCGCCTTCGGCCTGGGCGGCGCTGGAGGCCGTCGCGGCGCCGGGCACGCAAAGCCTGATCCAGATCCTGCCGCGCCTGTTGCCCGCGCGAAAAGTCGCGATCCTCGACTTTACCTATGCCGAGCATGAACATGTCTGGGCGGCGAGCGGCGCCGAGGTGAAGACGCG
>CAWFBN010000088.1:0-14122 GCA_963813955.1 uncultured Alphaproteobacteria bacterium
GCGTCGCCATTGTGAACAAGGGAGCGCCTTTTTCGACGCGCGATCCGGGCTGGACATCAAGTTGCGCCAGCCTCTCGCCTTCGATCGGTCCGATCTGCACCAGATCGCCTTCGACATAGCCTTCGTAAACGTCGAGCGGCTTTCCCGGCGCGAAAATTTTCGTTCCGGCCCAGCCGAGCACCAGCAGGATGAGCGAGTGGCGCGACGAATTTTGCGCGGTTTTTCATGCTGGAGTCCTCAGGGCGCGGATAAGCAGGTCGAAATGGGCGTCGAGCATGGCGCGCGCGTCGAGCTTTTCGATGCGGTCGAACACCACGGCCCAGATGGTTGCGGTCAGCGCCGGGGCGATGACCAGTTGCGGAAAACGCGCCAGTTCGTCGGAGCGGAATTCGCCGCTGGCGCAGCCCTTGGCGACAAGGACGCGGACCAGCTTCATGGCGCGCGAGATGATTTCGCGATGGTAGAAATCGGCGAGGGCGGGAAAACGTCCGCCTTCGGAGAGGACGAGATGCAGCACGCGACGACGGTCGGCGTCCTCGATCGCGTCCGCTATGGCCTGGCCCATGCCGCGCAGCATGAGGCTGGCCGAGGCGGGCGAGGCGGCGATGGTCTGTTCGAACGTCTCCAGAAGCGGACCAAGCGCGGTCTTGACAATGGCCTCAAGCAAATCTTCCTTGGACTTGAAATAGAGATAGATGGTGCCCTTGGCCACGCCCGCCGCGCGCGCGACATCTTCAAGCCGCGCGGCGGCAAAGCCCTTGGCCGAAAATACGTCGAGCGCGGCGGCGCGAATGGCCCGCATTCGCTCTTCGCGTTCCGCTTCCGTGCGCGCCGTTTTCCGCATTCTGGGTCTCCGGTATTCAATGACTGACCATACAGTCATTAATAGCGGGCAGCAAGTTCTTGTCGCATTGATCGGCGTCAAGGTTTACGCTGGAGGCGCGTTTAAACTCGTTCCGCCTGGAGTTGAAGCGCGAAGGGAGTCCGCGATGTTTGCGTCAGACGTGATGTCAGCGCCGGTCAAGTCGATCCAACCCGACGCGACGATCGGCGAAGCGATTGCGCTGCTTCTGTCGGAGCGGGTCTCCGGCCTGCCGGTCACCGACGCGGGCGGACGACTGGTTGGCATTGTCAGCGAAGGCGACTTCCTGCATCGCGCCGAAATCGGCACCGCCCGGCGCCGGTCGCGCTGGATCGAATTTCTGCTCGGTCCCGGCGAGATTGCCGAGTCTTATGTGCAAAGCCATGGCCGCAAGGTGGCCGAAGTCATGACGCGCGACGTCGTGACCGTCGGGGAGGGCGCGTCCCTCGCCGAGATCGTCGAAGTCATGGAAAAGCGCAAGGTCAAGCGCCTGCCGGTGGTCACCGGAGACCTTCTTGTCGGCATCATCACTCGGTCCGACCTGTTGCGCGCCCTGAGCGCCGCTGTCGCCGGCGAGGCGGCGGAGGTGGCCGATTGCTCGGATCAGGCCATTCTCAACAAGCTTATGGCCGAACTGAACCGGCAAGGCTTTGTTTCGCCGAAATGCCTCGATGTGTCGGTCGACAAGGGCGTCGTGACCCTGACCGGCGAAATTTTCGACGAAAGACAGCGCCCCGCCTTGGTCGTCGCCGCCGAAAACATTCCGGGCGTGGTCAAGGTCGTCGACAAGCTGGTGTGGATCGAGCCTTTTTCCGGCATGACCATCGGCAATGCCGACACGCTCTGACCGCACCTCGTCACGTCTAGTCTAGCTTTCTCGCCTGTATTGCCCTGGCCCCGTCATTGCGAGCGAAGCGAAGCAATCCATGGCTTGCGGTTGTGGCCAGGTTGGATTGCTTCGCTTCGCTCGCAATGACGACCCTGGTTGAGCGTTGCTCTCTAAATCGTCACATGCCGCGCCAGCGCCGCCGCCTGCCGCGCCTGGGCGCGGTCGATCGGTCCTGCGAGGGCCACGGCGCCGGCCAGAGCCTCTTTCAGAGCCGCCGACCCGAAGGGCGCGAAGCTGGCGCCGTCGCCGCCCAGCGCATCGTTGAGGCTTCGTCGATCTTCGGGAGAAGCGCCGAGTTGAGCGGCCAGGAACAGGGCGAGAGCCGCAAGGCGCCCCGCGGGCGCGTCCTCGGCAGGATTGAGGAAGCGGAAAAGGTTGCGCAGCCGTTTTTGCAGGCGCGGGCCGTCTCCGGCGAGAGGTGCGACGGCGTCGAGCAATTTGGTCGCCAGCGGCGACAGCGGCGCGTCGAGCGGCGCCAGCGCCGTGGCGACTTCGCCTCGTCCGGCTGCGAGTTGGAACGGCAACTGGATGCGCCGGGTCAGGTTTTTCGGAGCCGCGCCGAAAAGGCCGGGGTCGACGGCGTAAACGGCGACAAAACCCGGTCGCGCCAGCAGATCATGCAACCGGTCGAACAGTGCGGCGGGATCGGTGACGCCTTCAAAGCCATCGACCGCGACGATCAGCTTTTGCGGAGCGCCGGGCGCGCCCTTGTCGATCGCGGCGGACAGGGTCTGCAGGAAGCCGAGCGAAAAATCGCGTTTTTGCGTGGCGGCGTCGGCTTCGAGGAAGAGTGGCGGATTTTTTGAGGCGCCAGCGGCGGCGGCGCGCCGCTCGGCGTCGGTGGCCCTGGCGGCGACGGCGGCGGTCTCGGCGCCGATCAGATCGACGCTGCGCGCCTGATGCGCCAGGGTCTGGTCGAGTTCGTGGCGCTTGGCCGCGAGGTCCTCGTCAAGCAGGCCGGCGGCGTGGAGCAGGGGCTGCATGAAGGAAAAGGCCCGCCAAAGATTCAGGCCAATGAGCGCGAGCCCGAGCAAGCTGAAAATCTGGGCCGCCTGGGTCAGCCAAGCGACGTGATGCTGGAGGAAATCGCCGGCTTGCGCGCCCTGCGCGCCAGAGGAGGCGATTGGATTCAGCCAGAGACTGTCGTTGTCGGCGAGCCAGTTCGCGCCCCAGTTGAGGCCAAAGCAGACGGCGGCGTAGGCCAGCAGCCGGATCTGGCCCGGAAAGGCGTAAACCGCCTTGCACGCGCTGACGAGACGCGACCGGACGCCGCCGGTCTCGTTCAGATCGCGGGTGAAATCCTTGAAGCCGGTCAGGGCGTCGCCGGAAAAGCCAAAACGGCGCAAGCGCGGCTCGAAAGCAGCGCGAACCCGCCGCGCATAGGCGTCAACGCGTGAACCGGGGGTGTCATAGAGCAGGGTTTCGGCGAGGCCGGCGCGCCGTGCTTCGGTCTGGGCCAGATTTTGCCGTTCGGTCAGCAGTCTGCGCCTGAGAACGTCGAGTTTCTCTTGCGCCGCGCGGGCCAGGGCTCCAGCGTCGGCGCCCAAATGGGCGCCTTCCTGGGCGGCCTCGTTGGCGAAGGGGCCATATTTTGGCGCCAAAACGCGGAAAAGCGCGGCGGCCACGGCGCGCTCGGGCTCAATGGCGAGATCGACGGCTTTCAATGAGGCGACCGGCGGCGCATCCGGTGCGGAAAGGCTGGTCGTCAACCAGTTAAGCGCGCTGCTCTTGCCGCCGCCGGCCTGAGCGAACAGGCCGATGGCGAAGGGCGTGGGCGCGTCGGGGCGGCGCAGCAATTCGGAAAGGCGTCCGAGAAGCGCCGCGGTTTGCGGCGGCAGCGCGAAGCGGGCGGGGGCAACCGGCGCGTCAGCCTCGAAACGCGTTGAAGGGGCGGCGGCAAGAGCTTTCTCAGCGGCAAGAGCTTTCTGAGCCGCAAGGGCTTCCAGAGCCGCAAGGGCCTCATGAGCCAGCGGCGTTGGAGCCGGCCGGGAGCTCGCGGCGGGAGGCCAGGAGAGTTGGGGGTCGGGCCGTGTCGGCGCGCCGGAAGCGAGGATGTCCTTAGGGCGATTTTCGGGGGGTGCCGAGGTCAAGGCAGGCTCTCCAGTTGCGCTCGCGCTGTGGTCATTTTTAAAGCATGTTTTTATTGAATAGACTGATTGCGGACAAGGGAAAGCGCAAGAGCGTAGATTTCCGGCGCGCGAAATCTCATCCGCCGCTGGACCCGCGCCCGCCTGACGGTTAAAACCAACCCGACCGGATTGGCGTCCTCCTTCGGAAGGCGCCCCTTTTCATTGTCCTGCGCGCAAACAACGCGCGCCGGCCTCCAGCTTGAGAGCATACACGCTTATGGCGCGGCAATTCGTATATCACATGCAGGGTCTGACCAAAGCCTGGCCGGGCGGCAAGAAGGTGTTGGACAATGTCCATCTCTCCTTCTATCCCGACGCCAAGATCGGCGTGCTCGGCGTCAACGGCGCCGGTAAATCGACGCTTTTGCGCATCATGGCGGGCATAGACACGGAATTTTCCGGCGAGGGCTTTGTCGCGGAAGGCGCCCGCGTGGGCTATCTGCCGCAGGAGCCCAAGCTCGACGACTCCCTCGACGTGCGCGGCAATTGCATGCTGGGCGTGGCCGACAAGATGGCGGTGCTCGCCCGTTATAACGATCTCGCGATGAATTATTCCGACGAGACGGCGGATGAGATGACCGCGCTGCAGGACGAGATCGAGGCCAAGGGCCTGTGGGATCTCGAAAGCCAGGTCGAACAGGCTATGGATGCACTCGGCTGTCCGCCCGACGATTGGGCCGTCGAAAAGCTCTCCGGCGGCGAGCGCCGCCGCGTCGCCCTGTGCAAGCTGCTGCTCGAACAGCCGGAATTGCTGCTGCTCGACGAACCGACCAACCATCTCGACGCCGAAACGGTCAACTGGCTGGAAGGCCATCTGCGCTCCTATCCCGGCGCCATCCTGATCGTCACCCATGACCGTTACTTCCTCGATAATGTCACCAGCTGGATTCTGGAGCTGGATCGCGGCCGCGGCATTCCCTACGAGGGCAATTATTCGAGCTGGCTCAAGCAGAAGCAGAAGCGCCTGCAACAGGAAGGCCGCGAGGATGAGGCGCGTCAGCGCGCCATCGAGTCGGAAAGCGAGTGGATCGCCGCCAGCCCCAAGGCCCGGCAGGCCAAGTCCAAGGCGCGTATCCAGCGCTATGACGATCTCGTCGCAAGGCAGAACGACAAGGCGCCGACCACGGCCCAGATCGTCATTCCGGTCGCTGAACGCCTCGGCAATAACGTCATCGAATTCACCAATCTGTCGAAGGGTTTTGGCGACAAGCTCCTGATCGACGATCTGAGCTTCAAGCTGCCGCCCGGCGGCATCGTCGGCGTCATCGGTCCCAACGGCGCGGGCAAGACCACGCTGTTCCGCATGATCACCGGACAGGACAAGCCGGATGCCGGCGACATCGCCATCGGCGAAAGCGTGCAACTCGGCTATGTCGACCAGTCGCGCGACAGCCTCGACGGCAAGAAGAATGTCTGGGAGGAAATCTCGGGCGGCAATGACATCATCTATCTGGGAAAACGCGAGATCAATTCGCGCGGCTATTGCTCGACCTTCAACTTCAAGGGCTCCGACCAGCAGAAGAAGGTCGGCATGCTGTCGGGCGGCGAGCGCAACCGCGTTCATCTGGCGAAAATGCTCAAACAGGGCGCCAATGTCCTGCTGCTCGACGAACCGACCAACGATCTCGACGTCGACACCCTCCGCGCCCTAGAAGACGCCCTGGCGGATTACGCCGGCTGCGCCGTGATCATTTCGCATGATCGCTTCTTCCTCGACCGCGTCGCCACCCACATGCTGGCCTTCGAGGGCGATAGCCACGTCGAATGGTTTGAGGGCAATTTCGCCGAATATGAGGAAGACAAGAAGCGCCGCCTCGGCGCCGACAGCCTGATCCCGCATCGGATGAAATACAAGAAGTTCAAACGCTGAGCCGGAACTCGGTTTCGTGAGACACGCGGCCCGGCGCATTGCCGGGCCGTTTTCGTTTGTCGTTCTTGTGAGCCTGGAAATTGGCCAATGAGATTTTTGGCCGCTGTCCGACAAGTCCTGTCGAAACAGCGACGCGGACGGCGCAAAACTGTCGCCTTCGCTTCCCGGCCGCAACAAATTGTCCGTTCCTGGCGGGCGGGTTTCAGTCTGCCGGAGGCATGTCTCTTGCTGTCGAGCCATGCAGGAGCGAACGCGACTCCATCTTCTCTGGGAGAAATCCGAATGGCCAATGTCACCTTTTCTTCGCCGTCCCTGTCGCGAGATGTCACCGTCTATGCGGTGGCGGGCGATCGCGGCACGCTTTTGAGCCTTGCCAAGGCCAACAAGATTCCGATTCCCTTCGACTGCCAGGATGGCGAATGCGGCTCCTGCCTGGTTGAGGTCACCTTCCTGAGCAAGAACGTGCATGCGATTTCCCTGACCGACAAGGAAAAGGAAATGCTCAAGCAACTCGGCAAGATCTCCAAGGCGGAAATCGCCAACGCCGAGATCAACGACATGCCGCCTCACGCGCGTCTCGCCTGCCAATACATCATCCGCGACGAGGACATTCTGGTGAAATTCGACGGCGACCAAACCGTGCCGTTGAAGGCTCACAAGACCGGCGCCAAAATCGCCGACTGACGTCGGCTAACCGATCCACGCTTGCAAAGCTCACTTGATCCGCATCGCTCGTTCCAGACACACGCTGTCGGGACAACGACGCGGATCATCCCAAACTGTCGCCTCTCAACGTTTTTTGGAGTTTATTTTTTATAACTTATTGAAATTAAAAATAATCGCCGAGGCATGTCTCTTGCTGTCGGCAGGGAGGGAGCAAATGCGGCTCCATGATACCCCCAGGAGCAATCGAGATGGCAAATATCACATTCACGTCACCGTCGCTTTCGCGCGACGTGACGGTTTACGCGGTCGCGGGCGACCGCGGCACCATTCTGGCTGTCGCCAAGGCCAACAAGATCCCGATCCCCTTTGACTGTCAGGATGGCGAATGCGGCTCCTGTCTGGTCGAAGTGAAAATTCTCAGCGACAAGCGCCCCTATGGCGTCGCGTTGACCGAGAAGGAAAAAGAGGCGCTGCGCCAGTTGGGCAAGATCACCAAGGAAGAAATCGTCGAGGCCGAAGTCAACGACATTCCGCCGCGCTTCCGTCTGGCCTGCCAGTGCTTCGTGCGCAACGAAGACATCCAGGTCAGCTTCGTGGGCGACGAAACCTTGCCGGCGCAGCAGCCGCACCTGTCCACCGCCGCCAAGATCTTCAAGGGCGGCCTGGAGATCAACTCGGTCGATCACTTCCTCGCCCATGCGATCAAGGTCGAAGAGGACGCAGCGATCCATTTCGATGGTCTCGCAGCCGGCATGGAAGCCTGCGGCAATTCGGAAGTCGGCAAATTATTCCGCCAGCTGGCTGGTTATTCGCGGTTGCACCTCAAAGAAGCGCAAAGCCGCGCCAAGGGCGTCGACCTGACCGCGCAAATCCCGGCGGATTATGTCTGGCCGGATCACGCCACGCCGGAGCGCACCTCGCTTTACGCCAGCGACGCCGATATTTCGCGTCTTGACGCCCTGCGCGCCGCGCTGGAAGGCGAGAAGCGCGGCTACGAATTCTACTATGCCGTAGCGGGAACCTCGAAACTTCCCGAGGTCGCCGCCATGGCCAAGGAGTTCGTCAAGGAAGAGGCCGAGCACGTCAAGATCCTCGAAGCCTGGATTGCCCGCGAGCAATGGCTGGCGACCAAGCATCACGTCTGACGCCGCAAGGACCGGCTCCGGGCGCGGTTTTTCCTGCGTTCTCATCGCCCCCTAAGGCAAGGATCGCCTTAAGTCACTTGCCGAAGGGGGGATGGCGTCGTACATCACCCCACACTGTCTGGCGCTTGACCGGACGGGCGGCGGCGGCGACGATGGAAGTTATGGAGCGTGAACACCCGGATGACGCCGACACGCCAGAGGCGTCGCCGGCGCCATCGATAAGATCTAACCGGCGAATGATCGGCGAGAAAGCGGCGCGGCGGCGCAAGCTGGCTGGCCGCGCGGGCGCTGCGGCCAGCGTGCTGGTGGTCGGCATCGCGGTCTTCGTCCTGTCGCGCACTTTGGCCAATCTCAACATGGCCGAATTGCGCTCGGCTCTCGCCGCGACCTCGACGAACCAGATCGCATTCGGCCTGTTCTTCACCGCCCTGTCTTATCTGATCTTGACCGGCTACGACGCCCTCGCCCTGCATCAGCTCAAATTGAAGGTTCCCTATCGCACCACGGCGCTCGGCTCCTTTGCCTCCTACGCCGTCTCCTTCACCCTCGGCTTCCCGATCTTCACCGGCGGCACGGTGCGCTACTGGATTTACTCGCGCGCCGGCTTGCGGCCCGGCAAGATCGCCAGCCTGACTGTGGTTGCGGGCGTCACCTTCTGGCTCGGCATGGCGCTGGTGATCGGCTTCGGCCTGCTGGCCAATGCGGGGCCGCTGTCGGAAATCGACCATCTGGCGGTTGATCTCAACCGGTTGATCGGCTTCGGCATGCTGGCGGCGATTTGCTTCTATCTTTATTGGGTCTCGGCGCGACCGCGCCGGGCGCGCTGGCAGGGCCTGAATCTCGAATTGCCGGGCCTCGGCCTGACCCTCGGCCAGATGTGCCTCGGGGTATTGGATTTATGCAGCGCCGCGGCCGTGCTCTACGTGCTGCTGCCGAGCCATGAGGGTCTCGATTTCTTCACGTTTTCGTGTGTTTACGTCTTCGCCTGCCTACTCGGCATCGTGAGCCATGCGCCGGGGGGCATCGGCGTCTTCGAGGCGACGATGCTCAAGGTCCTGCCCGCGCCCTCGCAGGAAGCCTTGCTGGCCTCGTTGCTGATGTTCGCATTCTTTATTATGTCATTCCTTTCGTGTTGGCTCTCGCCCTGCTCGGCGCCAATGAAGGCGGACGCCGCTGGGACGCCTTGCGCGAGGAAATGAACGCGCGCAGGCGGACGGAAACGACGATGCCTGATTTTGGGATAAAATGCACAAGTCGCTCGACGCCAGGGAACGCTGGTCGCCAGCCTGATCGACGCCATGCCGAACCGGTGCTGTGCAGCAGCTGGAATCCGCGTGATCATGATCGTCGACGGCCGCCCTGCTGGGCCTCCTCGGCGCCGACCCCGCGCTGGCCAAGTGCAGCCCCTCACGCCGGCGCCGCCAACGCGTGGCCCCCGAGCGACCCGTCCAGGTACGCCGCCTTCGTCGCGTACCTAGCGCGCCGCTACGGCACTAAGCTCGCGGCAATCGAAGTGTGGAACGAGCCGGACCAGTCCAACGAACACTATTCGCGGGCCCCGACAAAGCCAAGCGCTACGCCGCGGTGCTGCGGGCGGCGTACCGGCGATCAAGGCCGGCGAATCCAAGCGTGCCGGTGCTGGGCGGCTCGCTGGTGGGCTCGAACGGCGCGTTCCTGCGGCGCTGTACGCGAACGGATCAAGGGCTACTACGACGGCCTGTGCGGTCCACTTCTACACCCTCACGCTCGCCTCGCTGCGCTCGATCCACGAAGTGCAGCTGGCCAACGGCGATCCACAGCCCCTGTGGCTGGACGAGTTCGGCTGGAGCAGCTGCTGGCCGCAGGAGCGGTCCAGCAGGAACAGGGCTGCGTGACGGGCGCGTTCAGGCGAGTGAACCTGACCGACTCCTGCGTGCGCTGGCGCGCATGCCCGTATGTGGCGGCGGCACTGAGCCTACAAGCTGCAGGCGCCTAGGGCGGAAGACTTCGGGTGCTGATCCCGCAGTGCGGCGCACGCAAGCCGTCGTTCGCCGGCGATCGCCCGCGCCCTGAGCCGCGCCGTTCGGGCCGGTCAGCCCCGTGACGGAGCCGAAATGCTGCCTCCCCGGCGAACCTATGGCGAATCCATTGGTACAACAAGCTGACGGCGTCTTTGACAGAGGTCCCCGAGCACGTCGTTCTCCCCCGCGAGTTGACCGGCGTCGACGCCAGATCGTGGTCGCCTTCGGGGACCGATTCCCGATGATCGGGGCCCACAAGGTGCTCGCCGCCTACGGATGCCTCGCTCTGAGGCTCGCGACAGGAACTTTCGACCCGACCCGCACCGGGCGATCTGGCCCTCTACGAAGAACTACTGCCGCGGCGGAGTGGCCGTGTCCCGGGTGATGGGTTGTCGCGGCGTGGCCGTGCTGCCCGAAGGTATGAGTCGTGAGCGTTTCGACTGGCTCGAGAGATGGGTCGTCGACGAGACCGACATCATCAAGACTCCTGGTACCGAGAGCAACGTGAAAGAGATCTACGACCGGTGCCAGAGCTCGCGGAGGACCCGACAATGTAATCTTAAACCAGTTCTGCGAGTTCGGTAACCACATCGTTCACCGAATGGCGACCGGTTCGGCGCTCGAGCGCGTCATCGAGCACCTCTCGCGTCCAGCCGGACCTAAAGGTGCGTGCGTTCGTCTCTGCTACGGGATCGGCCGGCACGATCGGAGCTGGGGACCACCTAAAAGACAAGTTCGGGTCGCTCACCGTTGCGGTCGAAGCCCTCGAGTGCCCCACCTTGTTGAACAACGGGTTCGGTGAGCACAACATCCAGGGCATCGGCGACAAGCACGTGCCGTTGATCCACAACGTGATGGCAACCGACGTCGTCGTAGCCATCTCGGACAAGGCGACGGACTCGATGAACGTCCTCGCAAACACCCCGAGGGCCGTAGCTCCTCTCGAGCCGAGGCGTGTCGACCGAGGTCCTCTGGGCAATCTCCTCGTTCGGCCTGTCGAGCTGGTGCAACGTGCTCGCGGCAATCAAGCTCGCGAAGAGGCTCACCTCGGTGAGCGACGACCTTGTCGTCACAGTCGCCACCGACGGCGCCGCCATGTACGGGAGCGAGCTGGCCGAGCGGTCAAGCGCGCTGGTCGGACGGGTTCAGCGAACTGTCCGCGGCCCAGGTCTACGGCGAGCATCTCCTCGGGGCCGCGAAGACCATCTCTTGGAGTGCAGCGATTTCGACCGCAACCGGATCTTCAACCTCGGCTACTACACCTGGGTCGAGCAGCAAGGACTCCCTCGAAGAGCTCGAGGCTCGCCGGGACCAGTCTTCTGGCGGTCCCTTCTCGACATCGTCCCCATCTGGGACGAACTGATAGGCTGAGATGAAACGCCCGTTCGGAGCTGGTTCAAGCGACTAACCGCTAGACGGGTCAATCCCAGGCCGAACTGGCGGAAGCACTTCCTCGGTGTGCTCTCCGACCGGGGGGACGTCGTCGGTAGAACGACCGGGGTGAACCCGAGCCGCATCGGGTCCGCCACCTGGGCAACCTTGTCGCGACCCGGGCCGCCGACTTTTACGACCGGTCCAGCCCGAGGCGTCTCGGCAAGGGCAAAGGCTTCGGCGATGTCGTTCACAAGGCCCGAAGGAACTCGCGCGGCCTCTAGACGCTCGATCCACACGCGCCGCCGGCTCCTCGCGAAGCCTTCGCCCTATCAGCTCGGACAACTCGTCGCGGTTCACGACCCGCGCCGGGTTGGTCGGCAAAGCGTCGTCCGATGCAAGCCAGGACATCTCGAGCACTTCGGCAAGAGCTGCAAACTGGCCGTCGTTACCCACGGCAACGACAAAGGGCCGGTCCACGGCCGTGAACATCTCATAAGGTGATATCGAAGGGTGGCGATTACCGATCGCCTTCGGCATTTCTCCGGCGGACAATAGGTGGAAGCCTGATTGACAAGTCCGGCCAGGAGGCACGACATGAGGTCGACCTCGACTTCTGTCCCCTCCGGTCTTCGATCGCGCCAGCAGCGCGGCGAGGATAGCGTTCGCCGCGAATAGGCCGGTAAGCACGTCGACAACCGCAACGCCTACCTTGGTGGGCTCGCCATCCTCGGGACCGGTGATGTTCATCAGACCGCCGAGCGCTTGGACGATGAAGTCGTAACCCACCAACGACGCGCCTTTTCCCCTCGTCCCAAAGCCGGAGACCGAGCAGTAGACGAAGACAGCAGCGTCGATGAACTCAACGAAATTTCGAGCGCACGAAGTCGAAAGATTCGCCGGACATTCAAGGGTTGAGCGAATCGCTGATGCGCGCGGTGCGGAGCGCCGTAAGGCAATCTCTTTTGGACAAAGAACTATGCTCATTGGCGCTGATCGACGACCTGACCGGATTGCACAACCGGCGCGGCTTCCTGGCGCTTGCGGGACAACAACTCAAACATGGGCACCGCAGCCTGCAAGAGTTGCTGCTTTTCTCGATCGACGTGGACAATCTCAAAACGATCAGTGATTCTTTCGGGCATCAGGAGGGCGACACGGCCCTGCTGCGAACCGCGAACGCCATGCGTCGCACATTCCGCAACTCGGATATTTTGGCGCGCTTCGGCGGAGATGAGGCCTGCGCGCTGGCGCCGGAGGCATCCATCGTCAACGAGCGCAACATCATCGAGCGGTTAAAAGAGAACCTGAAGCACGTGAGCACTGATGAGTCGCGATACCCGCTTGCCGTGAGCATCGGGACCGCGCGTTTCAATCCGCGCCTGCCCCGGTGATGCTGGAACAACTCATGGACGATGCGGATCAAGCGATGTATCGGGCCAAGAGAAGTAGGCCGAACCGGGCGATTGCCACCGCGCGAGTCAGTGGATAAGAAATCCGGCGGAAGCCGTTACGACTCCAATCATCCGAGAATGACTCCGCCCTGCCAGAAAAGCCGCTTATGCGTCATCAACGTGATGGAACAGATGACCAGGCCCGCTTCGAGCATCACTTCGCCTAAGTCAAAGCGGTCGGCGCGGCGCTGTTCAATGGAAACTTCTTTTTCGAAATCGTTGGCCTTCTCTTCCGCGTCGGTGATCTGTTTCTGGTAGCGATCGATTTCCTTGGAATATTTGTCCGTTGTTTTGGCCGCGAGCTCGGCATCCTGTGGCTTGGAAAGCGAAAGCTGGTCGAGAAAAAGCTGATAACTGTGCAGTCGGATATCCTTGGCCTGATAATAAGCCCACTGATCGGTGGCCTTGGTTTGCAGCAGCAGTTCTTCGGTATGAGCGCGGTGGCCGAGCAGGGAAACGGAGGCCACCAGAACGGCGAAAATAGCCATGGTCAATGTGACCGGAGCAAGAGTTTTTTCATGCGCGCCGTGCTCGGCGTTTTCTGGAGTCCCTGAAGTTCGTCAGCCATTGTTCCTCTCGGGCTGGGATAGTTGGTTGCTGCCCGGCGGCACAGGATACCAGAGGCGCAGGTCTGTCCCATGGCGGCTATCTTCGAGTCTGGAAATTCCGCTACACTAGGAACCGCTGACCCGGGAGGTGTTTCGATGAGCGAGCTTTCCAGTAAGACCTGCGTGCCGTGCCGCGGCGGCGTTCCGCCTCTCGAAGGCGCCGATCTGCAAAAGCTGTCAAAACAGGTGCCCGAGTGGAAGGTGATCGACGGACATCACATCTCGCGCACGTTTACCTTTGCGGATTTCCGGCAGGCGCTGGATTTTGTGAACAAGGTGGGCGAACTGCTGAGACGCAAGGCCATCATCCCGATATTTTCCTCACCTGGGGCAAGGCGGTGATCACCACGTGGACCCACAAGATCAATGGGCTGAGTGAAAGCGATTTCATTCTGGCAGCAAAGGTCGACGAGCTGTAAAGACTTCGCGAGTTGCCGCAGGCGAAACACGTAACTTCCTGCCGATTTCTCTTTTCAGATTCACCAGAGCCGATATCATCGTTTCCAACCAATGGCTAAGAGTGTGTGTCGATGCTGAAACGGTTGTTTCTTCATTACATTGCCGACGAAGCGCGGCCCATGCTGCGGCTGGCCACGCCGATCGTGCTGGCCGAAGTGGGCTGGATGTCGATGGGCATCGTCGACACGATGATGGTGGGCAGGCAAGCGGACAGCGCGCTGGCTATTGGCGCGGTAAGGCTGGGCAGCACGTTGTATTACGTTGTGGCCATCTTTGGCACGGGCTTGATGTTGGCCTTGACACACTTGTGTCGCATTCCTACGGAGCCGGCGATCTGGACGCGCACCGTTCGCTGGTGAATGGGATTTATTTGAGCCTGGCACTGGCGCCCGTGCTGATGGGCGTGGTGTGGGTATGGGGACCGCTGCTGCGAGTTTGAAGATTCAGGAGTCTTTGCTGGCGCAGGCCATTCCGTATTTGCATGCGCTCAACTGGAGTACGCTTCCGCTCTTGCTCTATTTTGTCTTCCGCCGATATCTGCAAGGGATCAACCTGGCAAAACCGGTGATGTTTTCGCTGCTCACAGCGAATTTGATCAATGTGCTCGGCAACTGGGCCCTCATCTACGGGCATCTGGGCTTTCGAGCCATGGGCACGGTAGGTTCGGAG
>CAWFBN010000089.1:0-19156 GCA_963813955.1 uncultured Alphaproteobacteria bacterium
ACTCGTTCCCAACGTGACGATACGAAACGAGGCAGTTCGCCGACCGCGATCCGTTACTGGACTGGGAGCCGGATTTCGGGGAGGTCAGGTTCGGTGCGTCGAGGCGAAAGGACCAGCTACGAGAGACTCACGGCGTCACCTCCTTGAAGGCGATCACGGTTGCCAAGGGGTCGAGTTTAGCCGGGATCGCGATAGCAACCCGCTGCTGGTTATCTTTGTGCACCGAACAGGTTTCCCGCGGATTGTCGAGGCGATAACAGGCGCGGCACGCGGGATCGCGGCACGGCCAGTTTGAAAGAGTTCTTCGGCATGGGCCTGGGTCGCGGATTGCTGGCGCGCGACGAGGCTCCAGAAAATATAGGCGAGGATGCCGGCGATCGAGGTGATGAACTTGACCGAGCTGACCGCCAATATGCCTTCGACCGCGATCTTGAGCTGGGCGGGCGACAGCGGTTCATGGCCGTCGCCGGCCAGTTTGAGCAAGGCGGCGGACAGGCCGACGAAGGTGAAGAACAGGCCGACGGTCAGGAAGACGCCAGCCAGCGTGGCCGACCATTTCGGGTAGCCGTGGCCGGGCAGGTAAGCGAGCGAGAAAAAATCGCCGGGATCGGCGTAGCTGGAGGCCTTGCCGTCCTCGAATTCGACGCTGGAGCGATAGCGGCGCCAGGCAAGGGCCAGATCGGAGGCTTCGAAAATGGTGTCGGCTTCGGCGAAGTGGCTCTGCTGCGAGCCTTCCGACTGGCGCAAGGCGCGCAAACCCGTGGCGATGCGCTGCAACTTGCCAACGAATTGCCGTTCCGCCGGGAGCATCACGCCGAGCCACAGCAGCAGCGGCGGCGCCCAGAAGGTCAGCGCCAGGCCAACCGCCAGCGGCTTGCCGGTAAATAGTGCGATTGGCGTTAAAATGATGTCCGCGAAACGATCCATCAAGTCCGATCCCGTTTGTCCGAGTTTTGATCGTCTAAAGCATTTCGATCGAAATAGACGCAGGTTCGCGGGCTGTAGCGCCGTCGGCGCTGTCTATCACGCGCGCGGTCGCCGATCACTTTATTTTCGCACGAACTGGAAATCGGGAATATTTACGCTTCAGAAATTAAATTAGACGTTCCGCAAATATGAAATATACTCTTTATAGGATGACGCAGCGGCGACGGACAGGGTCCGCCGCCGTCGCGGTGCTTATCAGGCCGAGGGCTTGACGGTCTTGGCGAACTGCTCCTTGAGCGGCTCGACCGATTCCGTGGCGATCTTCTGGGCGAGGGCGGTGAGGTCCTTCGCCTGCGCGGTCAGGGCTTCCATCTGCTTCTTGGCGAGGTCGGCCGGCAGCTTGGCGGCGTCGGCCGGGCTCTTCACGCTGGCGAGGGCGCTGAAATATTCGAGCGACATGCTCAGGTTGGCCTGGAGAGCCTCGAGCGCCTTGGCGTTGAACTCGGACAGGCCCTTGGTGACGATGGAGGAACTGGCCTCGAAGCGACTTAAGCGCGCCCTTGGTCGCGGCATTGGCCTTTTCGAAAGCTTCGCGGCTCTGGGCAAGGCCCTGCACGGCGGCTTCGCGGATCTTTTCGACCGGCTTTTCGGCGAAATCGGCGGGAATGTTGAACGGGGTGTTGGTCATGAGGAAGCCTCTTTGGAGAATGTGCTGGAGGAGGTCGATTCTCGAATCGCGCCTGCGCAGGCCGATCATTTAGCACGATCCGGCGCGGGGCGAAACAGCTATTGTGCAGTGCAGCATTTTGCAAAGGGCATCAGCGCATGAACCAGCGCGCGCTCGCGACCAAGGCGAGGGCTAGCCCGATGCTCAAGGTCACTATGGCGGCCCGACCCATCCAGCGGACTTTCCCGCGTGAAGATGGTCCCAGCGCGGCCGGAGTTATATACAGCAACAAAGTTAGTAACAGTAACGCCCGCATGACGATATCCAGGCGGGCGTCGATGTTTTCCGGCATTGTGGCTTCGCCCTCATGCGCGTCCGACGCTGATATATTTGAAACCACGGCGGCGCAATTCGTCCGGACGGTAAACATTGCGCAAATCGACCATGACCGGCGCCGCCATTTCATCCTTCAGTCGATCGAGATCGAGGGCGCGAAACGCATCCCACTCGGTCACAATCACCAGCGCATCCGCCCCTTTGGCGCAGGAATACGGGTCTTCGCAAAAGGTCACGTTCTGCATCAGCGGTTTCGCCTGGTCCATGCTGACGGGGTCGAAGGCCCGGACCGTGGCGCCAGCGTCTTCGAGCGCCGTGACGATGGCGATCGACGGCGCGTCCCGCATGTCGTCGGTGTTGGGCTTGAAGGCGAGTCCGAGCAATGCGATGGACTTGTCGCGCACCGATCCGCCGCAGGCCGCGATGACTTTCTTGGCCATGCCGCGCTTGCGCATGTCATTGACCGCCGCGACGGTCTCGATGATCCGCAGGGGTGAATTATAGTCATGGCTGGTCTTGATGATCGCCGTCGTGTCCTTGGGAAAGCAAGAGCCGCCATAGCCGGGACCCGCATGGAGGAATTTCGACCCGATGCGATTGTCCATGCCAAGGCCGCGCGCCAGGTCCTGAACATTGGCGCCGGTTTTCTCGCACAGATCGGCCATTTCGTTGATGAAGGTGATTTTGGTCGCAAGAAAGGCGTTGGCGGCGTATTTGATCAGTTCCGACGTGCGCCGGTCGACGAAATAGAGCGGCGGCTGATTCAGGTTCAGCGGCCGGTAAACTTCGGCCATAACCTCGCGGGCGCGAGGATCGGTCGTGCCGACGACAATGCGGTCAGGGCGTTTGAAATCGTCGATCGCCGCGCCTTCGCGCAGAAATTCGGGATTGGAAACGACGACGAAATCGGCGTCGGGCCGCGCCTTGCGAATGATGCGTTCGACCTCGTCGCCGGTCCCGACCGGAACGGTCGATTTGGTCACGACAACGGTGAAGCCCTTGATCGCCGCCGCGATGTCCTTGGCGGCGGCGTAGACATAGGTGAGGTCGGCATAGCCGTCGCCGCGCCGCGATGGCGTGCCGACCGCGACGAAGACGGCTTCGGACTCGGCCACGGCGGCGGCCAGGTCGGTGGTGAAGCGAAGGCGCTTCTGTTCGACATTGCGCGCGACAAGCGCCTCCAGTCCCGGTTCGTAGATCGGCATTTCGCCACGTTCCAGAGCTTCGATTCTTGAGATGTCGTTGTCCACGCAAGTGACGACGTGACCGAAGTCAGCGAAGCAAACGCCGGAAACCAGGCCCACATAGCCAGCGCCAATGACCGAGATTTTCATTGCGATCCATTTCGTCAGGACGGTTTTGCCCGGACCTGACAGGGAAGGAGGGAGGGATTGATCGCGCCCCTATAGCAGCGCGCGGTGACGTTGCGCTACTGTCTAATTGCTCTTTATGACGTTTTGAATCAGAGTTCCGACCGGAACGATAAAACGCCAAGTTGTTCTTGTAACTTGATTTTTGTCACACGCAAGAAGGCGATCATGCCAAGCTGGCGATAGCCGGCGCTCTCATCGCCTTGGCCGGCCGGGTGTCGCAAGCCCTCGTTCGTCAACGCCCGGTCAGGTGTCTTCCGGCGCCGCGGTCGCCACCAGCGACATGCGGACCAGTTCCGACAGACTCCGCGCCTGGGTCTTCATCATCACATTGGCGCGATAGGTTTCGACCGTGCGTACGCTGATGCCGAGATCGTGGGCGATGGTCTTGTTGAGGCTGCCTTTCAGCAACCCTTCAAGCACATCCCTTTCGCGTCCGGTCAAAGTCGAGAGCTTGTCGCGCGCAGCCAGGGCTTCGGCGTCGCCGGCGCGCGCGTCACCGCGGCGCGCCAGGGCGGCGCGCACGGCAGAGGTCATGACTTCGTCGTCAAACGGTTTCTCGATGAAATCGATCGCGCCGAGCTTCATCGCCTTGACCGCCAATGGCACGTCGGCATAGGCGGTAATCAAAATAACGGGAACCCAGATCCGCCGGCTTCTCAATTCCGCCAGCAATTCGAGACCGGTCGTATCAGGCATTCGAATGTCGCTGATCACGCAACCCGACGGCGATGGATTGGCCTCAAGAAATCCGCGGGCTGAAGCATAGGTTCTGGTAGCAAGCCCTGCGCTTTTTATTAACAGCGCCAACGATTTCTTACCGCAGGATCGTCTTCTACAATGTGGGTAACGTGCTCGTCGGACATTTTTGGCTCTTAATTTCATAGATACGTTCAAAGCGACACACTAAGCGGAAAGCTTGGATAAATCACACCCTAATGAGGTGTGCGCCAACGCCGTAAGGATCGTATGTTTTATATAAAATATGATCGTGTATTACAATTTTTTCTTTCGCGTTTTGACTTTTTGCTCACTCAACGTTCAAATAGGCGTGTTTTGCACGAATTCCCAGTGGCGCCTGCACTATATCATGCCGCTGGCTCTGCAAAATGGAACCGGGATTTGATGGACGAGCAATAGAAAAAACAATCACTTAGCTTGATGATTTGGTCGAATTTAACAAGCCCAGGCCCCCCTTGGGAGCAAAAGACGGATAATGCTGGACTTGGCCCCTTTTCTCGATAAACCGACGCTGCCCCTTGGATTGTGGTCGCTGCGCCACGTCAACACCATCCTGTCCTTGCCTTTCCTTTGGCGGATGAGCGCGACGCTGCTGCTTCTGGCCGCCTGTCTGGTATCGCGCCTGGCCCTGAGCCCGGTTCTGGGCGTGATCTTCATCTATATGTTCTTTTATCCCGCCATTCTTGCTGCAGGCTTGCTTTGCAATTTTCGCGCGGGTTTGCTCATCGTCGCCGCTGTCGCCGTCCTGACGCATGTGCCATTTGGCTCGCTCCAGATCGCGGTTTTAAACAAGCGCGCCGATGTGGCTGGAACTCATCGCCTTTGGATGCTTCGGCTTCATCCTCGTTGTCGTCGGCGGCTTGTTGCGAAATCTGGCGCGGGCTCGCAGCGACGGCGAGGAACTGCTGCGGCTCAACGCCGAACAAAAAGGCAATTTCGTTGAACAGGCGCCGGTGGCCATGGCGATGTTCGACCGCGGCATGCGCTATATGGCGGCAAGCGGGCGTTGGCGCGATGATTTCGGCTTGACGCGCGATCTGGTCGGCAAGTCGCATTATGACACCTCACCTTATATTCCCGATCGCTGGAAGGCCATTCACAGCCGAGCCCTGGCGGGCGAAACCATCCGCAACGAGGAGGATAAAGTCCTGCGGCTCGATGGGACGACGCTATGGCTGCGCTGGGAGGTCCGCCCCTGGCGTGACGCGCGCGGCCGCGTCGGCGGCGTGCTCATTTTTTCCGAGGACATCAGCGAGCGCCTCCGGGCGCGCAAGGCGGCGGAGGACAGCGAAGCGCGCCTGCGGTTCGCCTTGAGGGCCGCCAGGGCCGGCGTATGGGAATGGAATGCGGCCACCCGCTTGCCACAATGGTCCGAAGAAGCATGGCGCCTGTTCGGGCTTGAGCCCAACGGTCGGCGGCCGTCTTACTCTCTTTGGATGGAAACGGTCGATCCGGACGATCAAGCCCGCGTCAAGCAGGCAGTGGAATGGTTGACGGAACATGGTCGGGAAACCGAGGCGGAATGGCGAACAGGCGACCGCTGGCTGATGTCGCGGGGCGCCCGGTTGCCCGAATCGGATCCGGAATTGCCGCGTTTCATGGGGCTGGTTCTCGACATCACCGATCGCAAACGGGCGGAACAGTCGCTGCGCGACAACGAGCAGCGGCTCAACGCCATGGTCGATACGGCGATGGAGGGGATCGTCTCCTTTGACAGTTCCGGCGTGATCTTGTCGGCCAACCCGGCGGTGCGGGAGATGTTCGGCTATGGTCATGACGAACTGCCCGGCAGTCCTGTTGCGATATTGATGACAGAGTCCCTTCGCCTCGCGCATGGCGGCTACATCGATTATCTTCGTGACGGCAAAAAGAAACCTTTTGACGGGCGACGCAGATTTGAAGGACGGCGCAAGGACGGCTCCATTTTTCCGCTGGAAATCGCCCTCAGCGTGACGATGTTGAGCGGGCGGCAACTGTTCGTGGGCTTCATCCGCGACCTGAGTCCGATCGAAGAGGAAAAGCGCCGCGTCGACGCCTTGCTGGCCGAAGTTTTTCACGCCTCCCGGCTGAATGATATGGGGGAGGTGGTGGCGAGCCTGGCGCATGAGATCGGCCAGCCGATCGCCGCGATCCAGAATTTCGCCGCCGCCTATCGCCGGACGCGGGACGCGACGGGCGAGCAGCCGCCGACCGACCTGGTCGCCATGATCGAGGCGCAAGGCCGCCGCGCCTCGGAAATCCTCAAGCGTTTGCGCGGTTTCATCGCCAAGCGGCCGCCGGAGCGCCGCGTGGCAAAAATCAAGGATCTGATCGACGACGCCATGCAGTTGGCCCTGCTAAGGTCGCGCGCCCACGTGGAACATCGGCCGCCAACGGCCGACGACACGGACTTGAGCGTTTACGTCGATCCGATCCTGATCGGGCAGGTGCTGGTCAACCTGCTGCGCAACGCCGACGACGCATTGATAGAGACGCGCGAGCCCCAAATCCAGGTCGAGGCCGCGCGGGCCGAACCGGGCATGGTCCGGATCAGCGTCTATGATAATGGCGCCGGAGTCGATCCGCAGGCTGTGGGCGACCTTTTCAAGCCGTTCTATCACCTCCAAGGCGGAAGGCCTGGGCGTCGGACTGTCGATCGGCAAGACCATCGTTGAATCTTACGGCGGCGTCCTTACTTATCGGCCCAATACGCCGCGTGGATCGATTTTCGAATTCACCCTGCCGATCTGCGGCGACGAGGAGCGATCGCGCCGCCTCGAAGGCTAGCTCAACTTTCCGGTCACTGCTTCCAGCGCCACGGCGGTTTGCATGAGTTTGCGCGCCAGAGGCGGCCCCGGATGGCGGTCGGCGACGACGAGCCCGACCATGCGCCTTGCGTCGGGATCGACCAGCCGCAAGGCCTTGACGCCCTGCGGCGGCCCGAACAGGTCGAGCAATTGCTGCGAGGCGATGCTGTTGACGCCCGGAAGCGCGGCATGGGTGCAGAGATTGAAAATCGAATTGGTTTCCATCGCCGGCTTCGGCGCCTTGCCGACCGAGCGGAAAATGCCGTCGATGATGCGCCGGTTCTGCATGTCGGCCGTCAACAGGCAGAGTTTCAGATCGGCGGCTTCCGACCAGGAAATGGACCGCGCCGTCCCAGCGGTCCGTCGCGCCGGGTCAGCAGGCAATAGGATTCGGCGTAAATGGGTTTCGACAGCACATTGGGCAGGGGCTCGTTGTCGAGATAGGTCATGCCGGCGTCGAGTTCGAAGTTTTCGAGCCTTTCGAGGATCTGGTCCGAGGTCAGCGACAGCACTTCCAGCGTAACGGAAGGAAAAGCGGCGCAGAAAGGCGCCGTGACGTGAACCGCCATCGGCAGGGCGGTCGGGATGACGCCGAACCGCAATTTGCCGCGCAGGCCGTCGCGCGCCTCCGCCACTTCGGCCCGCATCAGCTCGATTTCGACGAGAATGCGGCGGGCGCGGGCGATCACGATCTCGCCCTCGGGCGTCAGGCCCTGAAAGCGGGCGTCGCGCTCGATCAGCAGCACGCCCAGTTCCTCCTCCATCTGCGAAATCGCGGCGGACAGGGTGGGCTGCGAGACGTGGCAGAATTCGGCGGCGCGGCGAAAATGCTTTTCCCGGGCCAGAGCCTCCAGATATTCGAACTGCCGGATAAACACTTTTTCACGCCTCTATCGTCATTGCGGGCGGAGCGAAGCAATCCACGCCCGAGCCTCTATCGTCATTGCGGCGGAGCAGCTCCACGTCCGAGCGCTACTGCGGCGACGCTCTTTTGAGCAGCAGCGGCGCCGCCGCGTCGGAGCGATTGATCAGGCCGAGCGCGTCGGGGACGACCGTCGCATCGTCCCAGCCGCCTGAAATGCTGAAACCCAGTTGCAGCGGCGACGCATCGCCGCTCGTCGATGGCCGGGTGGCGGCGGCGTGGAGGTCCAGCGTGCGATCGGCAATTTGCGCCCTTCCGGAGAAATAGGTGGTCATGCGCTCGTCGCGCGTCACGCCTTCCTCGATATCCACCACGCCCTGCACGATGCTGAATTTCGTCGCGAGCGTGGTGAAAGCCGTGCGGCCGGAACGCAATTCGACGCCGGCGGTCAGGGGGCGCCGCTCCATTCGGCGGAAGGCGAGGCCGACGTCGAGGCCAAAGATTTCACCATCGTCGATGGCGAGGTCGCCGCGTCCGTCAAGATGGCTGGCCAGTTCATAGAAGGAATCGCCCGATGTTTCGAAGGTGAGGCTGCCGCGCCCGATGCCGGTCAGGGCCTGGCGCTTGAAGCCATCCCACAGCAGCGCGGCCACATCGATCTTTTCGGCGGAGAGCGAGCCTCGAAGGTCGAATCCGGCGCTGGCGTTTTCGGCGATAACGGCGCGCGCCCGGACCTGGCCGGAATAGGCTGAGGCTTCGGCCAGGGAAAGGTCAAGGCGGCCGTTCTTGAGAATCGCCGACAGGGCCGCGGACGTCGGCCTGGAAATCGCCGAGTCGGACGTGGTTGGCCGACAGCCGCAGATCGAGATCCGCGGAGGCGAGATGGGAGGACGGGGAAGGAATCATGGCTCCATTGTCCCCCGGCGCTCAGCGCGGGCCAGTCCTCGATCATTGGCGCGAGATTGACGGAAGCGCCGGCCAGCGTCGCGGCGATCTGCGGCCTTTGCCCGTCAAGCCGGATCGAGGCGGCGCCGTCCAGCGCATTGCCGTCGACCGAAATGCTGAGGGTCGGGAAGGATAGGAGATCGGAGTCGAGCGATGCCTCGCCTTTCAACGTGGCGTCGCGATAGGCGCCGGGCAGGGGCAAGGGCAGGCCGAGCCATTGCGCGGCGACGCGCAGCGAGGGCGCGGCCCCGTCGATCTGGCCAATGAAATGCGGAAAGGGCGACAGCGCCAGAGCGCCGTTGAGATTGAGCACATAGGCGCCGTCATCGATATGCATCGTGATGGCGCTCGCGTCGCCCCGCGTCCATTTGTCCGGTTGCGCCGCCCAGAGCGCGAAACGCGCCGGGCCGCTCTCTTCGCCCATGGTCGGAAGCAGGCAATGTCCGACCAGCGACAAGGGCGCCCCGGCGCCGCTCCATTCGAGGCGCGCGTCGATGTCCTCGGCCACGGTTTCGGACTTGTCCGAGCCGGTCCGACGGAAAATCAACTTGCCGTTGGTGACTTCAACTTCACCCAAACCCTGGCTCAGATCCTGAACCAGATCCTTGCCCGGCTGCGGCTTTACGCTCGTCGCCGCACTCTTGGCCGCATTTGCCGCCGCGTTTGCCGCCGCACTCAGGGTCGGCGCTCGCGTCGTGTCGAGCGTGAACACCGCATCGGCCAAAATGGCGCGCGCCAGCGAGAACTGCCCGGTCGCCAGACCGGAAAGAGCGAGATCGACGCGCAGGCTGGAGGTCGAAAGCGTCAGCGCGCCGCCGCTCCGTTCGAGCCGGGCGTCATAGATGCGGATGTGGGGACGGGGCAGCACGGCGAACACCGAACGCCCGTGCGAGACCAGACGCAGGCCGGAGCCCGCCTTGATCTGCGTTTCGATCGCGGCGATCTGGGCGTTTTGCGAGACGGTCCAGGGCTCCGCCGCCAGACCGACCAAAACGACGACGATGACGGCCAAAGCCCATTTGATATTGAATTTCATGGCGCCAGGATAAACGTCAGCGGGGCCGGCGCATACAGCGAATGGCGGAAGGACCGCGCCGGAGGGACCGCCGGTCTCGGGCGGGTTTCGCCCATCAACCCGAGATTCATGGCGAAACGGCGACGGTCATGCGAAATCAACGTGAGCCTCGCACCAGACCGGTCAGCCCGGCGCCGCAGGCGATCAGCCAGCCAAGGATCATCGTGGTTCCGCCGGTCGGCGCGGCCATCGGAAAAAGCCTGGCGCCGCGCAGGGTCAATAGCGCGATATCGGTGGAAAACACCGCCGCGCCAAAGGCGAGCACCAGCGCCGACGCGAACCAGAGGCGCGCCGCCGGACCCGCGTCGCGCGCCCGGCCCGACAGGACGAGAATGGCGACGGCATGGACCAGCAGAATCAGCGCGACATTTCCCAACCGCGCGCCGCCGGCCATGTGGGCGGAGGCCGCCGCCGCCGCGACGCCGCCGGCGCCCATCAGCCCGGCGATCGCCGCGAGACCGTCGTATAATTTCTGCATTCTTGCGCGCCTCAGCCCTTGGATTTTTTCGCGCCATGATGTGAATCCAGCGCGCAAAACCCTTCATGAGCGAACTTGAGCCCAACATCAATATCGGCATTGCGGGGGATGACTTCAGGGCTGCGTTCCAAGAGCGGGATTTCGGGCGTCGCGGGTTCCTTCGATTATGCCGTCATTGCGAGCGGAGCGAAGCAATCCAGCTTCGCAGGCGAACCGTAGCGTGGATTGCTTCGCTCCGCTCGCAATGACGCTCAGCAAAGCGGCCACTCTGCCGAGCATTGCATCTCAGCCTCTGTCATGCCTGGGCGCGGCCGATCCGTTTTCGTTACGCAGTTCCGAAAGAGGATCGGCGACATATTGGAATGTCGGCTCGCTGTTCCATGGCCCTCTTTCGTCGGCGCCGGTTCCCGAGGAGAGATTGAAATACAGGTTGACGGTGTCATCGGGCTTGAGATCGCCGAACAGCGGCTGGTCCAAAGCGTTCAGCGACTTGAGCGCCTCCATGAACATGTGGGTGTGCGAGACCTCGCGGGTGGCGAGATGGCGCAAGGCCTCACGCGTGCCGTCGTCCGTCGCCATGGCGATCAATTGCTCATAAGTATTGAGCGCGCCGGCCTCGGCGGCGATATTGGCGCGCAGATCGCGGACGACGCTGCCGCCTTCATTGACGTAACGCGAGTCCCACGTCGATCCTTTGGAATCGACCAAATGCGGCCCCGGTCCGCGAATTCGCGAACAAGGTGCTTTGATAGGCCTTGTCCTGGATATCCTTCGCGCCGCGTTCGGTATGCTGCTCGATCAGGAGCGCGATCATTTCAAGATGACCGAGTTCTTCGGTGGCGATGTCCTGCAACATGTCGCGAATGCCGGCATTTTCCGTATGGTAGGATTGAGTCAGATAGGTCAAGGCGGCGCTTAATTCTCCCGTTGCGCCGCCGTATTGCTCAAGCAGTTTTTCCGCGAAGACCGGGTCGCGGTTCTCAACCTTCACCTCGTGAATCGGCATGGTCTTGTGCAGAAACATAAGCATAGCTCCAATTTTGGTGACGTGACGTACCGAAACATCCCGGGGAAATGCTGGTTCCTGAGCTTCGATCGGATATTTTTGCCAGCCAGATGTCAGCCGAACGTACCGTTTCTCGCAAGGGGCGCCCCGTGCTAGCCTCCGGCACAGCTGCCTGGGGATGCGCCGAAACCACAGCCCTGACGGGCGTCTCCATCCGCGCGCAAGTCAGATCAAGCAATCCACAACAAGGGAAACGTCATGCTACGCAAGAACATCATCGCTGCGGCGTCTGCCGCGGTTCTCGCGCTTTCGACTTCTGCTTTCGCACAGACCGAGAAATTGGCAAGCGGCGCCGAAGCCAAGGAAATGCTCCAGAATGCGGTTTCCGCGGTGGGCGTGGACGATCAAAAGGCGTTTGACATGTTCAACAAGGGTGAAGGCGGCTTCCTGTACCGCGATACCTATGTGTTTTGCATCAATGTCGGGGATGGCAAATTCGTCGCCGAGGGCAATCCCCATGCGAAAACTTTGCTCGGCACGGACATCAGGACCCTGAAGGACGCGACGGGCAAGGCCTTTGGTCAAGAAATCTACAATGCGGGCCAGAAGCCGGAAGGCGAGATCACCGAGGTCGAATATCTGTTCGCCAAGCCGACCGACCCCAAGCCGGTTCCCAAGGCGACCTATGTGACGCGGGTGGGCGAATTCGCCTGTGGCGTAGGCTATTACAAGTAAGCCGACCGAAACGGATTCCGCAGCCTTTTCCGGATGCGGAATCCGTCAGAACAACCATTCGTGGACAAAAATCGTGTCGCCCGGCCTGACCGGCTGGGTGATCGGCACATCGGCGGTGATGACGACGCCCTGAATGGTGCGGGTCAATTCGGCCCGGTCTTGCCGCGCTCGGGGCGTATAGCCGCCGGCGGTGGCGACCGCCGCCTCGACATTCATGCCGTTGACATAGGGATATTGGCCGGAGTTGGTGACTTCGCCAAGCACGAAGAACGGCCGGCAGGCCTCGACCTCCACCGAAACGCGCGGCTCCCGAATATAACCGTTGCGCAACCGCGTCTCGATCTCGCGCGCCAGTTGCACGGTGGTGCGCCCCTTGGCCGGAACCTGCCCGATCAGCGGCATGGCGATGGCGCCGGAACCGTCCACGCCAAAACTGTTGCTGAGCGACTCCTGCCCAAAAACGATGACGCGCAGCCGGTCGCCGGGTCCGAGCGTATAGGGCGCGTTGGCCGCCTCCGCGAATTCCAGCGGCGGCCTCGGCGCTTCGGCGCAACCCTGCAGCATCGCCGCAAGCGCCAGAAAAACACAAAATGAAGGCCGGCGCATAAGCTCGTCCTGAATGGAAGCGGGCGCCGCGGGCAGTGCGGCTGCGGCCAAGACCTATCGGGCCATGGTTAACAAAGCTTTGCCATTGGTTGCAAAGCATTAACCCTGTTTCAACCACACGGGTCCAGAGTCGCGCCGTGGGGGAAATTTGCATGAGCACAAGATTCGAGGCCGTCGGCGCCGCGCTGAATCGCAACAAGCGGCTGATCGCCTTTTCCACCCTCGGCCCGGCCGTGGCGGCGCTCGCCTTCTGCGCGCTGGTCAACCCGCGCTACACAGCCGATACGCGGCTTCAGGCGCTCGACGCCGAAACGGTCAACGGCCAGATGCAATTGCTCACCTCGCGCGATCTGGCGCACAAGGCCGTGCAGGCGCTCGACCTGCAAAACAACCCGGAATTCGCAGGCGGTCCCGGCGTGCTGGCCCCGCTGGTCTGGATCGGCGCCTGCCCGATCCGTCGTTTCAGGCGGCGGAAGAGCGGGCGCTCACCCGTTTCTTCGACCATCTCACGGTCACGTCGCCGGCCGGGACGCGCATCCTGAAGGTGGCGTTTTCCTCGCGCGATCCCGATCTTTCCGCGCGAGGCGCCAACACCGTCGCCGATCTGTATATCGACCTGCAAATACAGGCCAGACGCGAGCGCGCCCAACAGGCGGCGCAGAATTTGAAAGCGCCTGTTGCGGCGCTGGAGGCGCGCGTTGCAGAAGCCGAAGCCAGCGTCGACTTTTTCGCGGTGAGGACACCAAGGTTTCGAGCCGGCAAGCCGACGAGATCGCCGCCAGACTTGCCGAGGCGCGGGCGGCGCATTCGACCGCCGAGGCCAGGGCGAATGGCCTGCACGAATTGCTGCGCCAGGGCCGTTTGGCCGACGCTGGCGAAGTGGCGCCGCGCCTCTGGGAGCAATTCCTGTTGGCGCGCACAAAACTGGCCGGTGAGTCGCGCACCCTTCTGCCCGCCCACCCGCGCATAAAGGAGTTGCAGGCGCAGGTTTCCGCCATCGAGACGCAATTGCGCGCGGCGGTGGAAAAGGCGGCGCGCGGCCTCGACGATAACGCACGCATCGCCGGGGCGCGGGTCGCTGCGCTGACCGCGCAGATGGAGGAGCAGAAGCGCGCGGCCGACGTCGCCAGCGCGGAAATGGCGCATTTGCGGGCGTTGCAGGGCGAGGTCACGATGCTCCGCGACCAGTTGGCGGTCGAGATGGCGAAATTTCAGGCGGCCTTGGCGAGCGCCGACGCCACGCCGCCGGACGCGCGCATCATGTCGCGCGCCCTGTCGCCGAGCCAGCCGGTGTTTCCGAACACCATTCCGATCACCTTGTTCGCCGCCCTGGCGGGACTGTTGTTCTCGGCCGGCGCCATCGCAATGCGCGCAACGACTTCTCCGCGCGCCCCCTTGCGCGCCGCCCCGCCGCCGCCACGCGAAATGGTCGATCTGACGCCGACGCCTGAGCCGGTTGCGCATGAGGCGCCTCCCGCCGCCCCGCTGCCTGAGCCGCAGGCTTTGCCCAAGGAGCCGCAGGCTTGGCCTCTACCCGCGCGCACAGAATCCTCGCGGAGGTTGATCGAGCGCATTGCGGAAGCATCGGGACGGGGCGGCGCGCATGTGCTGATCGCCAGCGCCGGGGATTCGACGCCGGCCTGCGCCAGCCTGACGCTGGCGCGCTCGCTGGCCCTTGAGGGGCGAGCAATTCTGCTCCAGACCGACGACGACGACTTGTTTTTGAGCGAGGCTCTGGAGGTTGCGGCGGGCGGCGCCTGCGACGCCTCGCATCCCGGCTTGACGCAGCTTTTGAGCGGGGAGGCCTCCTTCGCCGACGCGATCTTTCGCGACGACGCCTCGCGGCTGCATATCGTGCAGGCGGGCGGCCGGTGGACGTCCATTCGAGCGATTTGAGCCTGATCCTTGACGCGCTTCATGCGACCTATGATTTCGTGCTGGTCGCCGCAGGCGCCGACGCGGCCGCGCAGACGCTTGCCGCCGAGTCCGACCTGACGCTGATTTTTGCCAACGACCGCGAGACCCGCGCTGTCCTTCACGGAGATTTCCAGGCCTCGGGCGCGCGCCCGATCGTGCTGGCCGGGTTTGACCAAGGCGGAGAGATCGTGGAGATCGCGGCGTGATTCGTCATTGCGAATGTGTCGTAATTCGTCATTGCGAGCGAAGCGAAGCAATCCATGCTGCGTTCGCCTGCAAAGGTGGATTGCTTCGCTCCGCTCGCAATGACGACGTGAACAATCGCAGGATCATGCGAGGCAGGAGCCTTGCGTCAGGCGAGCCAACGCATCTCGTCCCCGTCATTGCGAGCGGAGCGAAGCAATCCACGGCCCGCTCCGCTCGCAATGACGACGTGAACAATCGAAGGACCATGCGACGTGCGGGAACCCTGCGTGTATATGATGGCGAACAAGCGCAACGGCACGATTTACACGGGTGTGACTTCAAATCTGTCTCAGCGCGCGCATCAGCATCGCAATGGATTGATCGAAGGATTCACTTCTCGCTACGGTTGCCATCTCCTCGTGTATTACGAATATTATGAACGCATGGATGATGCGATCGGGCGCGAGAAGCAAATCAAGGCTGGTTCGCGAAAAAAGAAAATCGCTTTAATTAAATCAATAAATCCTGACTGGCGCGATCTCTATAACGACCTCGCATCATGAGCGTCATTGCGAGCATAGCGAAGCAATCCATAGAACGCCGTGGGGATTGCTTCGCTCCGCTCGCAATGACGACGTTCTGTAACCCTCCGGTGAGCACCGCAGGTCAGGTGGGGCGCTTGCGTTTTGTCGGCGGTTTCGGCGCCCATGATTTCGCGAGCGCTTCGACGTCGGCGGCAAGGGCCTCGGCGTCGGTGGCGTCGGGATCAAACTCTCCGCCCATCCATTCGAGCATTTCGGCGTGCTCGCTCGTGTTCGGGATCGGCGAGCGCGTCGAGGAACTCGGCGTAGCCCCAAGGTCCTCCGACATCTTCTGGCGGGCAGCGCCCTGTTGCCTCGATCAGGCGGGGATAGGACGCCCGGCATCGGATCGGTCCAGGCGCTCGATCTGACGGAGTGCTCCCAGCCGTCGCCAAAGTCGTAGAGGTATCTCAGCGTCTTGCGCCGACGTCCTCCAGCACGTCGACGAGTCGGCCTTGCGGGCGTCGAGCGGGCCGTCGCCCCAGTCGGGATCGGGAATACCCCATCCGACGTCGCGGGCGCGGATCTCGTAGAGATGGCTGTTGGTCCAGCCCATCGCGGCCTGCATGCATCAGATGCAGGCGATCGAGCCGGATGCGAACGGCACTTCGATGCGGCGCAGGACCGCGGGTTCGACATCGTCGAGCGTGATCTTCAGGCGAGCGATCGTGTGCGGCGGTCATGCCGCCAGTTTACGATTTCCTGCTCCGCGGCCCAGTTCCAGGGCAGCAACTCGTCGAGCGCTGTGCGCCGGATGATCGGCGATGCGGGCGAGCACGTCGGCCAGCCAGGCCTGCGGGTCGACGTCGTTCAGCTTGGCGGTGACGATCAGGCTGTACATGACCGCGGCCCGCTGGCCGCCGCGGTCGGAGCCGGCGAACAGCCAGGCCTTGCGGCCCAGGGCGATGCCGCGCAGCGCGCGTTCGGCGGCGTTGTTGGTCAGGCAGATGCGGCCGTCGTCCAGGAAGCGGGTGAAGCCGTCCAGCGCTTGAGCATGTAGTCCATGGCCTTGGCGACATCGTTGTGGCGCGAGAGCTTGGCGCGCTCGTCGCGCATCCAGTGCTCCAGATCGGCGACCAGCGGCGCGCTCTGTTCCTGGCGCACGGCCAGGCGCTCGTCGGCGCTGCAGGCCGTTGATGGTCGCGCTCGATGTCGAACAGGGCGTCGATGCGCCGGACCGCCTCGAGCGCCAGCGGCGAGATGACCGCCGGCTTCTTGCCGCGCGCCTTGCGCGCGCGGCCTCGATGTCGGCCAGCTCGAAGAACTTGCGCCGCGCATGGGCCCAGCAGGCGGCCTCGGTGATCGGCGCCCGGCTTGCGGTCCGGCTCGTAGAGCTTGCCGTAGCCGCCATAGGCGTCGGCCTGCAGGATGCCGGCATAGCTCGGCGAGATGGCGCCTGCGGGATGCTCGCCGCCGCGATCGCGCGAGTAGTAGAACACCGCCGCCGGCGGCGCCGGCGCCGCCGAACGGGCCGGTCGTCGCGGACATAGGTCCACAATCGGCCGGTGTCGGTCTTGCCCTTGGCCAGCACCGGCACGGTGGTGTCGTCGCCATGCAGGCGCTCGGCGGCCAGGACATGCGCCTCGATGCGCTCGAACAGCGGCTGCAGCACGGCCGCGCAGGCGCCGACCTGGTCGGCCAGCGTCGACAGGCTCAGCGGCACGCCTTCGCGGGCGTAGCGCTCGGCCTGGCGGTTCAGCGGCTGGTGCTGGCCGAACTTCTCGAACAGGATCATGGCCAGCAGGCTGGGCCGGCCCAGCCGCGCGGCGATGACGTGGAAGGGCGCCGGCGCCTGGCTGATGCGTCTCGCAGTCGCGGCAGGAGAACTTCTCGCGCACGTGCTGGATCACCTTCCACTGGCGCGGGATCACCTCCAGCGTCTCGGTGACATCCTCGCCCAGCTTGGACAGGCGCGTGCCGCCGCAGCAGGCGCAGGCGGTCGGGCCGGGAACGACCACGCGCTCGCGCGGCAGATGCTCGGGGAACGGCTTGCGCGACGGCCGCTTGCGCGTGAAGGCCGGCACCGTCGTGGTCTTGGCCGCGCGCCTCTCGGCGGCGAACTCGTCCTCGGTCGCCGAGGCCTCCAGCTCCTCCAGCTGCAGCTCCATCTGGTCGAGCAGGCGCGCGGTGCGTTCGGACCGCGGGCCGAAAAGCTCGCGCCGCAGCTTCGCGATCTGCAGCTTCAGATGGGCGATCAGCGCCTGGTCGGCCGATAGCTGGCCTTCGCGCGCGGCAGCTTCCGCCTCGGCCATCGGCCGCGCCTCGCGCTGCAGCCAGCGCCGCTTTCAGCGCTTCGACGTCGTCGGACAGGTTCGATCGGGTCCATGACCACGAAAGAATCAAAAATCTGCGCGATTCGAGGCGCCCCAAATCACCGTGAGTAAAATATCGCAGCCTCATCCCGCCGACTGCGGACGCCACGTGTGCTGCGGGTTCCGCCAGTCGATGCCTTCGAGCATGTAGCCCAGCTGCGCCGCCGAGATCGCCACCGCCCCATCCGCCGTCGACGGCCAGATGAAGCGGCCCCGGTCCAGCCGCTTGGCGTAGAGCGACATGCCGAGCCCGTCGTGCCAGATGATCTTGATCAGGTCGCCTCCGCGGCCACGGAAGACGATACAGATCGCCGGCGTGCGGATCGCGCTTCAGGCCTCCTGCACCTGCAGCGCCAGGCCCTTCATGCCGCTGCGCATGTCGGTGTGGCCGGTGGCGATCCACACCCGGACGCCGGAGGGCACCGGGATCACGCCTTCAGCGCCTTCAAGACCGCCGGGCGAGCGCGGTTGAGGCTCCGGCGCAAATCCGGACGTGTGCGCCGCCCAATCCACCGTGATCGTCCATAATCGGCCTTTGGCGCGGAAAACCAGGCTTATCCTCCACCATCACGCGCGCGAACCCGGAACCCTGCGTAGCCAAAAGCTCTTCCCGGCGCCATTTGTAGATGAGGCTCGTCGAGACGTCCCAGCGCCGCCCGACTTCCGCGACGATCGCGCCGGGCGCCAAGGCCGCCTCCAATATCTGCCGGCGCTCGTCGTTACTCCACCGCCGTCGCCGTTCCTCGCCGTGATCAATGTCATCTGGGTCATGCTGTGTGCTTAACTGCGCTCGTAGGGACGATTTAGCTGCGCAGCATCACGCCGGGCCCATTCAAAGCAAGACGGCCTTCACCGGAGGGATACGACGTTCTAGCGATCTCGCATGATGTTCCGCCGTCATTGCGAGCGGAGCGAAGCAATCCATGCTACGGTTCAGGCCTACCCGGAGTCAGCCATGAGATTTTTCGCAGACATCGAAGTCACGACCATCGACGGCGAGACGCGCAAGTTCGGCGACTACGCCGGCAAGGCGCTGCTGATCGTCAATGTCGCCAGCCAATGCGGCTTCACGCCGCAATACACCGGGCTCGAGGCGCTGTAGCGGCGCTATCCGGCCGCGGCTCGTCGGTGCTGGGCTTCCCCTGCGACCAGTTCGGCCATCAGGAGCCCGGCGACGAAGCCGAAATCAAGTCTTTCTGCACGCTGAACTACGACGTGACCTTCCCGATGTTCGCCAAGGTCGAGGTCAACGGCGAGAGCGCGCATCCGCTCTATCGCGCGCTAAGCAGCGCGGCGCCCGGCCTGCTCGGCACCGAGGCGATCAAGTGGAATTTCACCAAGTTCCTGGTCGGACCGCGACGGCAAGGTGGTGCAGCGCTACGCCCCGACGGACAAGCCCGAGAATCTTGCCGGCGATATCGAAAAGGCGCTGGGCAAGGCCTGAGCATCATATCTTCGGCAGCAGGGTCACCCGGTTCTGCAGCACAAAAGCACTGAACTTCTGGGTGGCCATGCTCGGCGGCCGGACCGCGCTGTTGAGCAGGAACCATTGTCGCACCAGCGGCAATCCGGCGACCTGAAGGGTGATCAGGTGGCCATCCTTGATTTCGGTCAGGCAGGTGTAGG
>CAWFBN010000090.1:0-54478 GCA_963813955.1 uncultured Alphaproteobacteria bacterium
ACGATCACTTGGCTCGCCATCTCGACGACCCCCTGGGGGGTGCCGGACCGCAGGGGCGCGGTTCGGGTTCGGCCCGTGTGGTCTCTCCGTATCGCTCGGGTTGGGATCGGTCAATCCTCTCCGAGGTGGAACCACCGACTGGAAAGCCGGATGCGGGGAATGCGATTGTCCGGTTTGGAGGGAGGGGGGACGGACAACCGCTTCTCCCTATCCCTATATCGCACACGCAGGGTTTTTTCCGCCGCTTTCCTAAGCCAGGGTTGCTGCTGGCGGCTTCTCTTGGCAAGCGGTCGCGAAGCGGCCGAACCTCGGACGGCGCAGGGAGCAAGGCGACCTGTTGATGTCGCTGATGCGTGCGAAATCGATTGTCTTCTTTCCTTTTAGTATCGTGCCACGAATCAGTTCGGTTTCACGCGTGAGGTCTTGGACCAGATTCTCCCATTCGACCTTGTCCTGAGCGGCAAATTCCCGTCCGTAGCCCTTCATGCGTTCCGGGCGAGCATTTTCCAGGATGACCCAGAGCGTCGAAAGCTCTGCGATCAGAATCTGCTTGGGCTCGGGTTTCTGAAGTCGAACGGAGAAGTGGCGCAGGCCTTCATGCAAACGGCTTCGAATCGTTGTCATCTTCTCGCGAATGAATTGAGCCTGTTCGGCTGAAATCCGGGAGGCTTCGCGGGCGTCAGCGTTCTCTTCGACCGAGTGGAGAACCTGCTCCATCCGGTCCAAAGCAGCATCGAACAGGTTTCCCACGGTCGCAAGCCTTCGCGCGTGGAGCTCGTCCAAAGCCATAAGGTCCGTTTTTCCCTTCCCGGTCCAGCAATCCTTGGAGGTTTCGGATTCCGGCCGTTCAGGCTCATCAAATAATCAATGTGGATCAGCCGGGTTTTGATTCTTGAACCGGAGTGATACCTTGAGTCCGCGGCGAGTTCACACATTTTCACCAGCACCCCCGGATTGTAGCCGCTCATCGATAGAACTGCCTCCCGGAAGTCGTCGAGGTCAAGGCGAACCAAGCCAAAGCGCTGAATGCACAACTCAAGCAGCTCCCGTGCCGCTGATTCGTGGAGGGGTTCCAGGATCAATCGTTGGCGTTCATCCCAGTATGTACTTGCAGCGTGTCCGACTTCCTCTGGTCTGGATCCCCGGGCCACGAGATAGACCGGCGTATTGCGCATCCAAACCAATTCTCGAACCACTTTCGCCACGGCGAGTGTGAGGGGAGGAACGTGGTCAAGGAATATCCAGTAGCTGGCCATCTGCATGGAACGGTAAACCGCGCCTTTGAGCCTGCTGGTCCGCTGACCTTTGAGCCAGCATTTAAAACCGCCCGTCGCCCACCCCTTCGGCCCGCAATTGTTTGCGCAACGTGGAGTCGCCGGCCTCGTGGAGATTCTGGAGCAGCGCTCGAAGGAACGGCTGCAAGCCGAGCAGACCGTCCACCGAGATAACCGAACGGGCCATGTCTTCCGGAAGCTCTGCGAGCACCTTGGAAACAAGGGCGGTCTTGCCAACTCCCGCCGGACCGCAAATCAACAGGCTTTCTCGTTTCCGAATGGCCTGATGCAACCGGAGGCTTTCCGCTTTGCGGTCGATAAGTGAAGTGCGCCTCGTCGCTGGCATCGGGAAGGAACCGAAGGGATGATTGGCTGAAATTGCCGCTGGCAACCTCACTTACCGGCCTCCTGTCCCACATTGGCCGGGTTCTTCCCGGATTCGATGGCGCTTCGCAGATTTGCCACCAAACCCAGCATTTCTTCTACGCGCGGATCGAGATAGGCGCCGAGTTTCTCTGGCACCCTGCCATAACCTCGGAGAGAATGGGCATGGGTTTCGTGCAGAGTCACCCAAATCTGGGAAAGATGCGCGGCGAGCATTTTATCGATCTCAATTTTCCGCTGCGGCAGATCGAGGTCAAATCGGATTTGCGCGATCCTTTGCAGAATCTCGGTTAGCAGGCCGCGAATCCTTTGCCGAGTCTCAGCCGGGAAGGCTCCGACGTACTGATAGAAGATGCCGGCATAGCCGTCCAGGGAGCGTTCGATTTCCCTGCATTCCTGCTCGAGGTTGAGCATCCGGGCCGCCAGGGCTGCTGAATGTGCTCGTGAAACTGAGAGGGCCTGGGCAGTAGATTCCTTTCGGCTCTCGGCCATGTGTGGACCCTCTCTCCTTCGCTGTTCCTGGAAGGGCAGGTCTGTTAATCGACGACCAGCGTCACGTTCGGCCTTGGGACCGCAATAGATGAATCAAGGAACTTTCTTCTTTGACCGATAGAGGATGACGCGGACCTTCTCGAGCGTAACCAAACCGCCCCCCACCATCTCATCGAGCTTGGGAAGGATGGTTTCGATTCGCTCGGCATACTCGACGACTTCGAGCACGATCGGCAGGTCTTGGGACAGGCGCGAATCGGCCTCGATATTCCCACCGCCAATACTTTGATCGTCTATCGCGCCGACATGTTCGGCCTCGCGCAGCTTTATCAGTTGCGCGGCCGCGTCTGGGCGCTCGAAAACCCGCGCCTACGCCCTGTTCACCACGCCGATCAACAAGACGATCACGCCGCAGGCGCAAAAGCGGCTCGAAGTGCTGCAATCGCTCGACACGCTCGGCGCGGGCTTCCAGCTCGCCAGCCACGATCTCGACATTCGCGGCGCCGGCAATCTGCTCGGCGACGAACAGTCCGGACATATCAAGGAAGTCGGCTACGAGCTTTACCAGCAGATGCTGAACGAGACCATCGCCGCGCTCAAGGCGGGCGGCGGCGAGGCGGCGGAAGAAACATGGTCGCCGCTGATCACGCTCGGCACGCCGGTCACCATCCCCGGACATTATGTCGAGGATCTCGACCTGCGCCTGCAACTCTATCGCCGTCTGGCCTCGCTCGACGACGAGGCCGAGATCGAAAGCTTTGCCGCGGAAATGATCGACCGCTTCGGCCCCATGCCGGACGAGGTCAAGCAACTGATGATCCTTGTCGGCGTAAAAGTCTTGTGCCGCCGCGCCCATGTCGAAAAGCTGGAGGCGGGGCCGAAGGGCATCATCATCGGCTTCCGCAACAATAGTTTTGCCAACCCGACGGGACTGGTGCGCTTTATCTCCCGGCAGGGCTCGGAGGCCAAGGTGCGCCCCGACATGAAGATCGTTTTCATCGGAGATTACGAGCGCGCCAAGGACCGCCTGAGCGGCGCCAGGGCAATTCTTCGCGAATTGGTGGGGATAGCGGAAAAGAAGAGCGCGTGACTCTGGCGGAGGCGGGCCTCGGCTTTCTTTTGCTTACTAAAATGGCCAAATCGCAATCGTCATTGCGAGCGGAGCGAAGCAATCCACGACGCCACAGCCGACCCCAAGATGGATTGCTTCGCTCCGCTCGCAATGACGGCATCGGGGCTGCAACAGCGCGAGCTTGCTGGTATAAAATCTATTTTTATAAATTATTACCGTAACTTGGCTGGTTGGGCCTTGGTTTTGACAGCAAAAACATCCGGTGTTTAATACAGGTCAAGGTCTTTGCGTCTGGTCATGTTAGTTTTTATCCAATCGACAAATCGGCGGTTCGGCGCCATTTATGCTCCGTTCAACTGGGGTGGGCAGAATTGAACACCCGTTTGAAGCGCGCATTGCCGATATACTTTATCTGCCATTTGGCGTTGCCGGCCCAGGCTGCCGATCTTTCGCTTCTTGATGGCTCGGACGCCGCGAAGGCCCCCGTTTCGCGCTCCGACTTCTCGGCATACGAGCTTCGGCTCGGCGCGTATGCACATGATCCGCTCAGTCCCGAGAAAGGCCCGGTCGATCTCAACAGCGAAGTCCTGCTCGCAAAGTTCAACTTTTTTCCCGCCCAGACGTGGGGGGCGTTGATCCCGCGCCTCCATTTCGGCGGCACGATCGACTTCGACGGCAAAACCAGCAACCTGTATACCGGCCTCACCTGGACTTTTAATCTCGACCGACATGTCTTCGTCGAAGGCTCGTTCGGCGAGGCGGTCAATGACGGCAAGACCGGACGGTATGTTCCGCCCGGCCATAATGCCATGGGCTGCAATTGGTCATTCCATGAAACGGCTTCGGTGGGCTATCGCCTTGACGAGGACTGGAGCGTGATGACCACGATCGAGCATTATTCCAACGCCGGAATATGTGTCGAGAACCGCGGCCTGACCAATTATGGCCTGCGGATCGGCCGCCGTTTTTGAGCCGCGTCAGCCCCGAGCAGGGGGCGACGAAAGACGCGCCATGCCAGCTTTGCAAATTGCCCGCCTATTGCGCTATTCTGGCCGCCATTCGGGACGCCCATCATGCAATCCAACAACAAGACCCTCTCCCGCCGCACCCTGTTGCGCGCCGTCACAACGGGCGTCGCGCTCACCGCAGGCGTGACAACCGCTATAGCCAGGGGCAAGCGACAGCACTCGTCGGTCGCCTATCAGGACAGCCCGCATGGCCATGAGCGTTGCGAAGTGTGCACCTTCTTCCTGCCCCCCGACGAGTGCCGAACCGTCGTGGGTCCGGTGGGTCGGCAGGCTTGGTGCAATATTTACGAGGGCCCGTAAGCGGCGCCGCGCTTACCCCCGCACAAACTCGGCAAACGCCGTCAGTTGCTTGCCCAAAAACTCCTTGGTCGTTGCGTCGGTCAAATCTCCTGTTGCGGTGTCGCTCTTGCCATAAGCGCCCGCGACCATGGCTTCGGGGAGGTTCATCACCCGACCGTCGAGAAACACGAAAAGCTGACGCAAATGATATTGCGCGCGGGCGCCGCCCAGCGCGCCCGGCGAGGCCGACTGGATCAGCACCGGTTTCTTGGCAAAGGGCTGCGGCGTCAGGCGGGAGAGCCAGTCGATGGCGTTTTTGAGCACGCCGGGCACGGAATAATTATATTCCGGCGTCACCACGATCAAACCATCGGCCGCCCGGATCGCCTCACCCATCGCCTCCACGGCGGCGGGAATGCCCTGCGCCTGCACATCGGCGTTATAGAGCGGAAAGTCTCCCACCGATCCGAGCGGCGTGATCTTCACGCCGGCGAGGCGCCAGAGCAGGCAGGGCGCGGGCGATGCCGCCATTGACCGAGGCTTTGCGCAGGCTTCCCAGCAAGGTGACGAAATGCAGATCGGTCATGATTTGGGGCTCCAAAAAAACGGGACTGCCAAGATAACGCTTCAACTCGCCGAAAGGTTTGGCGGGAAAGTCGTCATATTGTTCGATCCATGAACTGGCGGCGGCGCGGCCGGCGTCGCGCAGGCTGGACACAAAAGACCAGTCGAGATTGGCCGGGCTGGCCTCGGCCAGCAGTTCGACCTCATTCTCGGCGGCGATGCGGTCGAGGCGCAGTTTCGCCCATTTGCCCGACTGGTCGCCAGCGGCGCAGAGCGGCGCCAGCAGGCGGATCGCCTCGATTTCGCGGTCCAGCGTCGAGTTGAAATTGATCTGGTCGATGCGGCGCTCGATGTCCTGCCGGTTGCGCGGCACGGTCTGCGACCGCGTCGGCGTGAGCTGGATGATCAGCACATTGGGGGCGTCGCTCTCCATCACCAGCGGCGTCAGCGGCGGATTGGCGACATAGCCGCCATCCCAATAGGATTCGCCGTCGATCTCGATGGTGTGATGCAGCAGGGGCAAGCAGGCGGAGGCCAGCACCGAGTCCACCGTCAGTTCGGCATTGCGGAAAATGCGCAGGGTGGCTGTGCCGACCCGCGTCGCGGCGATCAGCAGGCGCGGGCTGGAGGAATGACGCAACAACTCGAAATCGACATGGTCTTCCAGCGCCTTTTTGAGCGGATTGAGGTCGAAGGGGTTGAATTGATAAGGCGAAAGCGCGCGCGCCAGAAAACCCATCGGCAGGGTCACGGCTTTCGGCAGCATCACTTGCGACTGGCTGACATGCGCCCAAAAATCTTCGAGGCTTTTCCGCGCCCCCTCGCGCCCGCCGCTGGCGAGACCGCTGGCCAGCAGGACCGCATTGACCGCGCCGGCGCTGGCGCCGGAAAAAGCGTCGAATGCGATGCTTTCGTCTTCGAGCAGGCGGTCGAGCGCCCCCCAGGTGAAGGCGCCGAAGGACCCGCCGCCTTGCAAGGCGAGGGCGAGGCGGCGCGGGGGCCACGGGGGGCGGGTCCTCTTGCTGCGTAAGTCGAGCGCGGCCTTGATGAAATCCATTTTTCCCTCAAATCATTGCTTCGCTTCAAATTTACCCGCGAAGCGTGACCCGGCCAAGACATAGGGGCGCACCGCCAGATGGCAAGGGTTAGACCGTCAATCGGGCTTGCGCCACCACGTCTCCAATACGTCGCCGAACAGCGGCTGCGCATAACGCGGCAAGGTGGTCGGATGGGCGATCCGCCGCCAGTGGGCGACCCATTGGTCGCGATTATGGTAGAGGGGAACCACATAGAAGCCGGACAGCAGCACCCGGTCGAGGGCGCGGGCGGCGGTCACGAAATCCTCTTCCGTCTGCGCCGCCTGAAGCGCGGCGATCATGGCGTCTATGGCCGGGCTTTTGGCGCCGGCGAGATTATACGAGGCCTCCTGCTCGGCGCTGTCGCCGCCCCAGCGCATGCGCTGCTCATTGCCGGGCGAGGCGGAGGCCTGCCACAGGCCGATCATCATGTCGAAATCGAAACGCTGGCGGCGGCGCTGGAATTGGACTTCATCCACCGTCCGCACCTGAACGGCGACGCCGATGCGGGCCAGTTGTCCGGCATAGTTGAGCGCCAACCGCTCCTGATCGCGATTGGCGACCATGATTTCCAGTGTCAGCGGCGCGCCGTCGCTGGGTCAGCGCCCCGTTTTGCAGCCGCCATCCGGCGGAAGCCGCCAGGGTCAGGGCGCGGCGCGCCATGTCACGGTCATGGCCGTCGCCGCTGGAGCGCGGCGGCGTCCAGCGGCCCTCCATGATGTCCTCGCGCACGGCGCCGGGATAAGGCGCGAGCAGGGCGCGCTCCGCCGCGCTGGCGGGGCGGCCGGAACTCGACAATTCCGATTCGTCGAAAAAGCTTTTGGTGCGCGTGTAGAGATTGGAAAAAAGGTGGGCGTTGATCCATTCGAAATCGAACATCATCGCCAGCGCCTCGCGCAGCCGGGGATCGGCGAATTTTTCGCGCCGCGTATTGAAGGCGAAGCCCTGCAGGCCCTTGGGGCCGCCAAGCGGCAGCGCCTCGACCGCCACGCGCCCGTCGCGCCGGGCGGCAAAATCATAGCCGCTTTGCCAGCGATTGGGCTCGCCCTCTTCGCGATAATCGATCAGGCCAGCTTTAAAAGCCTCGAACAGACTGTTGTCATCGCGGCCATAATCGAAATCGACCTCGTCGAAATTATAGAGGCCGCGCGCAAATCGGCTTGTCCTTGGCCCAGTAATTGGGGTCGCGGCGCAGGACGAGTTTTTCGCCCGGCTTGACCTCAGACACGACATAGGGGCCGGAGCCGAGCGGAACCGCCAGCCCTTCCTGCGAAAACGCTTTTCGGTCATCACATGGGCGCGGCAGCACTGGCATCAGGGCGAGGATCAGCGGCAATTCGCGGTCGTCGGCGCCGGTCAGGTCAAAGCGTACGGTATGAGCGTCCGGCGCGTCGATCGAGCGGACCAGGGCGTAGGCGGCGCGCTGCTGCGGGCGTCCCCTGGTTTTCAGCAGGTTGAAAGTAAAGACCACATCCTTGGCGGTGATCGGCGCGCCATCGGAAAAATGCGCGGCCGGATTCAAGTGAAAGATGACAATGTCGCGCGCAGAGTCGGTCTCGATCGTTTGTGCGATGAGGCCGTAGAGCGTGAAAGGCTCGTCGGTGGATCGCGCCATCAGGCTTTCATAGACCGGGCCGGTCAGACCCTGCGCCGTGGTGCCGGCGTTGACGCCATAGGGATTGAGATTGTCGAAGGCGCCCAGAGCGCCAAGCCGCAGCACGCCGCCCTTCGGGGCCGAGGGATCGGCGTAGGGCAGGTGGTCGAAATCCGGCCGCAGCGCCGGTTCGCCATGCATGGCGATGGCGTGGGTGATTCGGGCTGGTCCGACTGCCTTGCCCGCTTCTCGAGCAAAACTCGCGTCCACGCTGGCGAGCGTCAGCAGCAAGCCTGCGGTCAAAAGGCGGAAAAGAGCCGAGTCGGGCAGATGCATGGCTGGAATCTAGAGGAAATACTGGTCCGCGTCATGCGGTCATGATGACAAATAGGGAAGTTGCATGATTATGGCTGGAAAACTGCCCGCGAAGGCTATATGAAGACGACCGTCAATCAATCGCCTCATTTTGAGGCGAAGAGCGCAAAGCTTTGGTCATGGCAAGCGGAAACGCGTCTTTTTTGGCGCGCCGTCGGCCCGACGGAAAAACCGCTCAATTGAAAGGATTCTTGATGTCGATGTCTTCGTCCCGCATTGGCGCCGCGCTGGTCGCTGGCGCTCTGCTCATCGGTGGCGCGCCGGGTTTCGCGCAGCAGGCTCAGGCCCGCCGGCCGGTCAGCCGCCAGCGGGTCAACCCGCCGCTCCGCAGGGACCGATGAAAGTCGACCTGCATCCCGACGCAGGATAACTGGACCAAGGTTTGCGGTCACGATCAGGCCGCCAACAAGGACATCTGCTACACCACGCGCGATTTTGGCGCGCAGAAGGAACAGCCGCCGGTGCTGGCCCTCGCCGTCTATGACGTGAAGGGCGAAGACACCAGAATGGTGCGCTTCCTGATGCCGGTCGGCTTGATGCTGCGCCCCGGCTTCCGCTTCTCCGTGGACAAGGGACCCGTTTCGGAAGGCGCTTTCGAAATCTGTTTCCCGAACGGCTGTTTCGCCGAAGCCAAGGTGAAGAAGGACATCATCGAGGCGGCCAAGAAGGGCACGAACATGAGTGTCGTGGTCAAGAACCAGGCCAACGCCGAAGTCGTGTTCAACCTTCCGCTGGCTGGCTTCGGCAAGGCCTTCGATGGCGCAGCCATTGATCCCAAGGTGCTGGAAGAGCAGCAGAAGAAACTTGCGGCCGAGTTGCAGAAGCGCGCCGAGGAAGAGCGCAAGAAGCTCGAAGCCCAGCAGCCCGCTGGCGGCGCGGCTCCGGCTCCCGCTCCCGCTCCCGCTCCGGGCAAGTAAGGTTTTTCTCTCCCGCGTCACCAAGGCGCGGGAGACGGCTCTGTGAATCAAAAACGCGCGGATTTCCCGCGCGCCAGACTGCTTACAAACCCGTGGACCGCCCTCGTCCTTCGAGACGCGCCTTTCAGGCGCTCCTCAGAAGATAACGACTCATGGTGAGGAGGCTCCGAAGGAGCCGTCTCGAACCATGGGCAGCAAGACGGTTCTTTTGTCATCAACCTGACGCGCGGAAAAATCCGCGCGTTTTTCAGTTCAGGATTGCGGATTTTCGCATATAGCGGCCGGTATCGGCGCGATCGAAAGCCTCGTCGATCTGCGGATTGCGCAGCGGCGCGCCGCTATCGTCGCGCTCAGAGGTTCTGCTCGGACACATAGGCCATGTATTCGGTTTCGGAATTTTCCGCGTAGAGATGGTAGAAGGGCTGGTCCTTGGCAGGCCGCACTTCTTCGGGAATCGACAGCCACCATTCCTCGGTATTGGCGAAAACCGGGTCGATATCGTAAATCACGCCGCGAAATGGATATTTGCGGTGTTTGACGATCTCGCCTATGCCGAATTTTGCTGCGCGCGGTTTCATGTCGGACGGGTCCACAAGAGGTTGCGTCGAAAATTCGCAAACTGCTCCAATTTGCGCCTATCAATCCGAACGTTAGCGCTACCGCCGCAAAGTCAATATTCAGGCTCTGGAACCGGCCGCCGACGTCAGAGCCTGAAGAAGGTCAGAAACCGTAGATCGCGGCGTAATCGGGGTCCCTCGCCGCCACCTGACGGGCGAGGTCGACCATCACCTTGGCCTGTTTCCAGGTGGCGTCGTCCTGCATCTTGCCGTCGATCATGGCGACGCCGGAGCCGTCGGGCATGGCTTCGAGAATTCTCCGCGCGAAGGCGACTTCGGCCGGATCGGGCGAAAACACCTTTTTCGCGATGGCGATCTGGTTGGGATGCAGCGACCAGGCGCCGGCGCAGCCCATGAGAAAGGCGTTGCGGAACTGGACTTCGCAGGCGGCGAGATCGGAAATGTCGCCGAACGGGCCATAAAAGCTCTTGATGCCGGCGGAGGCGCAGGCGTCGACCATTTTGGCGACAGTGTAATGCCACAGGTCCTGCTGATAGACGGGACGCTCGCGCGGCGGCGTCCGCGCCCGGATCGGCCAGCACCTTGTATTCCGGATGACCGCCGCCGACGCGGGTGGTCTTCATGGCGCGCGAGGCGGCGAGATCGGCCGGGCCGAGGCTCATGCCGTGCATGCGCGGCGAGGCCAGCGCAATCTCCTCGACATTCTTGACGCCTTCGGCGGTTTCGAGCAGGGCGTGGATCAGGATCGGCTTTGTCACGCCATGCCGCGCTTCGAGCTGGGCCAGCAACTGGTCGAGATAATGAATGTCCCAGGCGCCTTCGACCTTGGGCAGCATGATGACGTCGAGCTTGTTGCCGATCGCGCCGACGATTTCGGTCACATCGTCGAGCAGCCAGGGCGAATTCAGGCAATTTACGCGCGTCCACAGCCCGGTCGTGCCGTAGTCATGGGCGAGGCCCATCTCAATAAAGCCCTTGCGGGCGGCTTCCTTGGCGTCGGCGGGAATGGCGTCTTCGAGATTGCCGAGGATGACGTCGGCCTTGGGGATGGTCTCGCCGATCTTGGCGCGGACCTTTTCCAGATGCGGCGGCACGAAATGGATCATGCGCTCGACCCGCACCGGCAATTCGCGGTAGGGGGCCGGCGCGCCGATCGCCAGAGGCTCAAAAAATTTGCGAGGGCTTTTCGTCATGGACCGAGGCTTCCGTCTTTGGCTCCGTGGTCTGGCCCGCGAATAGGATAAATTTGCCGTCACCGCAATTGAACTAAGGCGTTTTCCGGCTCAAAGTCGCTCCATGCGCGATCCTGACGAAGACCCGATCGAACTCCTGACGCCGGCCGAGATGGGGCGGGCCGACGCCCTGACCATTGCGGCGGGAACGCACGGCTATGACCTGATGCTGCGCGCCGGCAAGAATGTCGCGCTCGCGGCGGAGGATTTGCTGTATTCCGGCGAGGGGCGGCGCATCGCGGTTTTCTGCGGGCCGGGCAATAATGGCGGCGATGGATATGTCGCCGCCCGCCTGTTGAGCGAGCAGGGGTTTGAGGTGCGCCTCGGCGCGCTGGGCGATCCCGCATCACTTGCGCGGCGACGCGGCGCGGGCTTTCGCCGACTGGACCGGCGAGACGCTCGGCGCCGAAGCGGTCGATCCGCGCGACGGCGATCTGGTGATCGACGCCCTGTTCGGCGCCGGGCTGTCGCGGCCCCTCGATGGGTTGGCCTTGCAGATCGTGCAAAAAATCAACGCCAGCGGGACGCCGGTTCTGGCGGTGGACGTCCCGTCGGGACTCGACGGGGCCAATGGCGCCATCGGCTCGGAATGTGTGCAGGCCTGCGAGACCGTCACTTTTTTTCGGCTGAAACCCGGCCATCTGCTGCTGCCGGGGCGGTTGGCTTGCGGAAAACTGCACCTCACCCAGATCGGCATTGAAGACGCCGTGCTGGCGGAAATCCGGCCGAAAACTTTTCTGAATGCCGAAAGCCTCTGGCGTGACCAAATGCCCATGCCGCAAGTGAACGGCCACAAATATGGACGTGGCCATCTGGTGGTCGCCTCCGGGCCGATGACGCGGACCGGGGCGGCGCGACTCGCGGCCCGCGCTGGCTTGCGCGTCGGGGCGGGGCTGGTCACTGTCGCCAGTCCCTCCGACGCGCTGGCGGTCAACGCCGCAGCCCTGACCGCGATCATGCTGCGGCAGGCCGACGACGCCGCTCAATGGCGCGAACTGCTCAGCGACCGCCGTTTTTCTGCCGTGGTCATCGGGCCGGGTTTTGGCGTCGGCGAGGCGACGCGCGAGATTGTCGAGACCCTGCTGGCGGCGGCCGGAAAGGGCGGGGGGCGACCGCTCGGACTGGTGCTGGACGCCGACGCGTTGATGTCGTTTGCCTCCGATTGGGAGGGGCTGGCCAAGCTGGTCCAGGCCAGCGGCGCCGAAGTGGTGCTGACGCCGCATGAAGGCGAATTTAATCGTCTTTTCAATAAGAAGAGAGATGAAACGGAGGTGTGGAATGAAGCGTTGGCCGGGAGCTCATCTATAACATTAGATAATCGCTCAGAAGTCTCTGCTTTCAGATATAAAATCGATCGCGCACGGGCCGCTGCGCGGGCGGTCGGCGCCTGTGTGGTTTACAAGGGGCCGGACACGGTGGTGGCGGCGCCGGACGGGCGGGCCTGCATCGCGCGCAACGCGCCGCCGACGTTGGCCACAGCCGGGTCCGGCGACGTGCTGGCAGGGCTGATCGGCGGTCTGCTGGCGCAGGGCATGGCGTCATTCGAGGCCAGCGCCTGCGCCGTGTGGATGCATGGCGAAGCGGCGAACCTGTTCGGCCCAGGGCTGATCGCCGAGGATTTGCCGGAGAGTCTTCCGCGCGTGCTGGCGGGTCTCGCGGCGCCATAGGGCCTTATTGTCCCCGTCGTCATTACGAGCGGAGCGAAGCAATCCACGCTGCGGTTCTCGGCAAGGATGGATTGCTTCGCTCCGCTCGCAATGACGGCAGTGGTGCTGAGTCATAAACTCACGTCACCTCGAACCAGCCCGCCAGTCCGCTGGCAAAATGCTCCTGGATCGCAGACATGAACAGCCATTTGCCGGGATTGTCGGCGACGAAGGCGATATGCTTGGTCTGGCGGTCGGGCACGATGACGCTGTCGCGCCAATAGGGATCCCAGCCGTCGTCAAGATTATGCAGCAGCCGCACGACATGGCCTTGCACATGCAGGACCAGCGGAAAAAGCGAGGCGTTGACCAGTCCGAGCGTCACCACCTGTCCCTTTTTCACCGAAAACAGCGGAGGGCCGTCAAGACCGCTCGATGCGTGGCCATTGATTTTCCAGATGCGGCGCAAGTCCTCGCCCTTCGGCTTGAACCCGGCGGGGGTGGTTTTTTGCGCGCCGCCCTCGATGACCAGTTCGAACCTTTTTGCCGCCTGAAGAGGGATTTCCGCTGGCAGCAGGGGATTGGCGTTCCGGGCCGGCGGCGGCGGGGCCGTCGGGCGGGCCGCGCCCTGGGTCAGAAACTCCAGCGCCACGGCATCGGGCAATTCGGTTTCGCCACGAAGAATAAGGCGGATTTTCTGACCTTCCTGCTGCGGCAGGTCAAGCAGCACGTCGAAACGCGCGCCGGGCCCGATCGGAATGGTGTGGCGCACCGGTTCGAATGGGTCGCAAACCTGACCATCGACGGCGATGATGGTCGGCGCGGCCGCCGTCGAAAAACAGTCCCATCAGCCGCGCATTGGAGGCGTTGACCAGCCGCAGGCGCAGCCGCGCGCCGGGCGGATAGGTCAGGGGCGGGGCTTTGGCGGTCGAATTGACGCTGGTCACGGCGCCGATAGCGACCTTGCCGCAGGGCGTCGGCCGGATTGTCGAAATCGCCGATGATCTGCGCCTGGGCGTCGAGTCGCCAGTCCGACAGGATCAGAATCAGCTCGGCGTCGGCCGGGAGCGGATGGGGCTCGTCCACGATGATCGCGCCATAAAGGCCGCGGCCAAGCTGCTCGCCGGAATGAAACTGGATCAGCGGCTGATAGAAATAGAGTCCGGCGTCGGGCGGGGTGAATTTGATGTCGCGCGTTTCGCCGGGCGCCACAAATTTTTGCACAAGTCCCGCCGCGCCGTCTATTTCATTGGCGATTCGCATTCCGCGCCAATGCAGCGACAGCGGCTGTTCAAGCCGGTTGACCAGTCGCGCCTTGATGTCCTGCCCAAGTTTTACGCGCAACAACGGGCCGGGGCATTGGCCGCCAAAGCCCCAGATTTTTGTCGGCGGCGCGGGCGGCGGCAGGATTTGCGCCGCGCCCTGCCGCGCTTCGAGCAGGACGAACCCCTCCTTCTCCTCAGTCCGCGCCGGCAGGGCGGGAGCGAGCAGGGTCAGGACGGCGGAGCCGATCAGCTTGCGGCGGGTGAACAGCATGGGCGGAGGTTGGCCGAAACGCGCTCTTGCCGCAAGCGCGGCGAGGGTCAGTAAACGCCTCTTTTTGCGGAGTTTGGGCAATTTCCATTTTTTTGCTGCGTTCCGCTTCCACCATTGCTATAGAGCCCCACCCAGACGGGCGGCCGAGCGGTTGCACGGCGGCGGAATGGCGCGCGGGCGTGGCGGAATTGGTAGACGCGCCGGATTTAGGTTCCGGTGGTGAAAATCGTGGGGGTTCGAGTCTCCTCCGCCCGCACCAGCGCCAAAACAGGCAGCGATTGACCCGTAACGAGGCGGCAGGTTTAACAATGTCGTGGGCGGAAAACCGCTCGGCGAAAAGGTTTGAGAAGGTTTTTGACGATGCAGACGACCGAAACGCTTTCGCAGGGGCTGAAGCGCGAATATCAGGTGGTGCTGAGCGCCGCCGAACTGGCTTCGAAGCTCGACGCCCAGCTCGCGGGCATGAAGGACAAGGTGCGCATCAACGGATTCCGGCCGGGAAAAGTGCCGCCGGGCCATCTCAAGCGCCTCTATGGCAAGCAGATCATGAGCGATGTCGTGCAGGAAGCGGTCAATGAAGCGCACCAGCAGATCGTCACGGAAAACAAGCTGCGTCTCGCCGGCCAGGCCAAGATCGACATCGGCGACGACCGCGCCGAGATGGAAAAGGTGCTCGAAGCCAAGGGCGACCTGAAATTCAGCGTCTCCTTCGAGATTCTGCCCACCTTCGAGGTCGGCTCCTTCGATGACGTCGAACTCGAGCGCCTGACGGCCGAAGTGCCGGAAGAGGAAGTGCAGCAGAGCATCGACCAGCTGGTGGAGCGCAACCGCACCTTCCAGCCGCGCGAAGAGGGCGCCGCGTCGCAGTCCGGCGACAAGCTCACCATCGATTTCGTCGGCAAGATCGGCGACGAGGCTTTTGAGGGCGGGACCGCCGAGGGCGTCGATCTCGTGCTCGGCTCGGGCCAGTTCATTCCCGGCTTCGAAACGCAGCTCGAAGGCGCGAAGGCGGGTGACGAACGCACGGTCAACGTGACCTTCCCGGCTGATTATCAGGCTGAAAAGCTGGCCGGCCAGGATGCGGTCTTCGCCGTCAAGGTTACGGCCGTGGCCGAGCCCGTCGCCGCTGTCGTCGACGAGGCCTTCGCCAAGAATTTTGGCTTCGACAGCGTCGAGAAGCTGCGCGAAGCTGTCCATGACCGCGTCAAATCGGATTACGACAAGGCCTCGCGCGAAAAACTCAAGCGCGCCTTGCTTGACGCGCTCGACAAGAAATTCGACTTCGAACTGCCTCAGGACATGGTCGAGCAGGAATTCGCCGGCATCTGGCAGCAGGTCGAGGCCGAACAGAAGTCGACCGGCAAGACTTTCGCCGACGAGGACACGACGGAAGAGGAACAGCGCGCCGAATACCGCCGCATCGCCGAACGCCGCGTGCGTCTCGGCCTCGTGGTGGCGGAAGTCGGCGAAAAGGCCAGCATCAAGGTGGCGGATGACGAAGTGTCGCGCGCCATCATGGAGCGCGCCCGCCAGTTCCCCGGCCAGGAGAAGCTGTTCTGGGATTATTACCAGAAAAATCCCCAGGCGCTGGCCGAAATTCGCGCGCCGATCTATGAGGAAAAAGTCGTCGATCATATCGTCGCCTTGGCCAAGGTCACCGACAAGACCGTGTCCAAGGACGAATTGTTCAAGGTCGAGGACGAAGTCGTCAAGGCCTGACATGAGCTAAATTCAGCGCCCAGCCGGGCGGAAGCGGAGGAGCGGCCGTGCAAGCGGGCGCTCCTTTTTTCCTTTTTATTCATGCCTGTGAAACAGGACGGGCCAAGTCGCGTAAACCCTTCAGGGTTTGTTCATCGCCCGTCGTCCACACTCAAGGATTGCGACTAGGTCGTCGTGCAATTGGAGTGCGCGGCCCCGATCTTGCATTGAGTTTCTCCGGGCTGTGTCGTTCAGCGGCCCAGCGGGTTGAATTGGGGGACGACGCCAGCGCGGCCATTGCCTCGGCCCGCAGGCGCATTATGTTGGGATGAGGCCACGAAAAGGACAGCTCAGACTGTCCAAGGAATTGATCCAAAGGAATCGATCAATGCGCGATCCGATTGATGTGTATAATCAGTATCTTATCCCGCAAGTCGTTGAGAACACGCCGCGCGGCGAGCGGGGATTCGATATTTATTCGCGCCTGTTGCGTGAGCGAATCATCTTTCTGACGGGACCGGTCGAAGACGGCATGGCGTCGGTGATCATCGCGCAATTGCTGTTTCTCGAAGCCGAGAATCCGAAAAAAGAAATCTCCATGTATATCAACTCGCCGGGCGGCGTGGTGACGGCGGGCATGGCGATCTACGACACGATGCAATTCATCAAGCCCAAGATTTCGACGCTCTGCGTTGGCCAGGCCGCCTCGATGGGTTCGCTGCTGCTGTGCGGCGGCGAAAAGGACATGCGCTTCGCGCTGCCCAACGCCCGCATCATGGTGCATCAGCCGTCCGGCGGTTTCCAGGGTCAGGCCTCGGACATCCTGCGGCACGCCGAAGACATCATGAAGGTCAAGAAAAAGCTCAATGATATCTACGTCACGCATACCGGCCAGGATTACGACACCATCGAGCGCACCCTCGACCGCGATCATTTCATGTCGTCGGAAGAGGCGATGGCTTTCGGCCTGATCGACAAGGTGCTCAGCAAGCGCCCCGAAAGCGGCGTCGAAGAAAAGAAGTGACAACTATTTTCTGCGGCGCCCGTTTTTCTAGGGACGCCGCAGGAAATGCGAAGCTTGCCATTGGCGGCCATGGGCTTAAATTAGGCCCTGGTACGTAGTGGAAGAACCGGGGGCGCAGTTGCGTCGATTCGTCGAACCGGCGGCGAAAGGATCCAGCCTGCGGCGGAGTGAAGCTCCGTCATTGGTTCGGTAAAGAGGGCGGCCGAACGGGCCCGAATCGGTCGCAAGGAGAAGCTTATGAGCAAGATTGGCAATAGCGACTCGAAAAACACGCTCTACTGCTCTTTCTGCGGCAAGAGCCAACACGAGGTGCGCAAGCTGATCGCCGGGCCAACGGTGTTCATCTGCGACGAGTGTGTCGAACTTTGCATGGACATCATCCGCGAGGAGAATAAATCCGCGCTGGTGAAGACTCGCGACGGCATTCCCACGCCGAAGGAGATCTGCAAGGTCCTGGACGATTACGTGATCGGCCAATTCCAGGCCAAGCGCGTGCTGTCCGTGGCGGTTCACAACCATTACAAACGCCTGAACCACGCCAGCAAACATTCCGATGTCGAATTGGCCAAATCGAACATCCTGCTGGTTGGTCCGACGGGATCGGGCAAGACCCTGCTGGCGCAGACCTTGGCGCGCATCCTCGACGTTCCCTTCACCATGGCCGACGCCACCACGCTGACCGAAGCGGGCTATGTCGGCGAGGACGTGGAAAACATCATCCTCAAGCTGCTGCAGGCTTCCGACTATAACGTTGAGCGCGCACAGCGCGGCATCGTCTATATCGATGAAATCGACAAGATTTCGAGAAAGTCCGATAATCCCTCGATCACCCGCGACGTGTCGGGCGAGGGCGTGCAGCAGGCGTTGCTGAAGATCATGGAAGGCACGGTCGCCTCCGTTCCTCCCCAAGGCGGCAGGAAACACCCGCAGCAGGAATTCCTGCAGGTGGACACCACCAATATCCTGTTCATCTGCGGCGGGGCCTTCGCCGGCCTCGACAAGATCATCACGGGTCGCGGCAAGGGCACCTCGATCGGCTTCGGCGCCAAGGTCGAAGGGCCGGACGAGCGTCGCACCGGCGAGATTTTCCGTCATGTCGAGCCGGAAGACTTGCTGCGCTTCGGCCTGATCCCGGAATTCGTCGGCCGTCTGCCGGTGATCGCCACGCTCGAGGATCTCGACGAGGACGCCCTGAAGCGCATCCTCACCGAGCCCAAGAACGCTCTGGTCAAGCAATACCAGCGGCTGTTCGAGATGGAGAACACCGAACTGACCTTTCAGGACGAGGCGCTCAACGTCATCGCCCTCAAGGCGATCGACCGCAAGACCGGCGCGCGTGGCTTGCGCTCGATCATGGAGGGCATCTTGCTCGACACCATGTACGACCTGCCGGGACTTGAAGGCGTCGAACAGGTGGTGATCGGCCCGGAAGTGGTCGAGGGCAAGGTCAAGCCGCTCTACATTTATGCGGAGCGCGCCGAGAAGAGCGGCGTCAGCGCCTGACGTCACAAGGGGCGGCCCCGGCCGCCCCTTTGCATGAGGCGAGTGGCCGCGCCTGTGTTGATCGAATTGCCGCGCTTTGGTCACGAGAACTTGAAAGCGCGGCGCTGTCGCCCCATCTGCGCTTTAACGTAACCACGCCGCCGATGCTCATACGAGGTCGAGCGGCGCATGGGGCGAGGCGCCCGGCGCCAGTGAGGCTGGAACGCATACGCCACATGGGCGAGCCGCAATTTCGTGAGGCAATTCTTCCCGGAATTTTGGTTCGCCGTGACAGATAGGACCCAATCGATGACCAGCCCGAAACGTGAACTGCCTGCCCCCGGCGTGACCGAAAGCTATCCGGTTCTGCCCCTGCGCGACATTGTCGTTTTCCCGCACATGATCGTCCCGCTCTTCGTCGGCCGCGAGAAAAGCATTCGCGCGCTCGAAGAGGTCATGAAAGCCGACAAGTTCATTCTGCTCGCCACCCAGATGAATGCGGCGGAAGACGATCCCAAGCCGGAAGCGGTTTTCTCCGCGGGCGTGCTCGCCAGCGTGCTGCAGTTGCTGAAACTTCCCGACGGCACGGTCAAGGTGCTGGTCGAGGGCATGGCCCGCGCCAAGTTGTCGAAATACATCCGCACCGAGGATTATTACGAGGCCGAAGCTTATATCACGCCCGAGGAACTGCCCGACACCGTCGAGGCGGAAGCCCTGGCGCGTTCGGTCGCGTCGGAATTCGAAGGCTATGTGAAGCTCAACAAGAAGGTCTCGCCGGAAGTGGTTTCCGCCGTGGCGCAGATCGACGATCCCGGCAAGCTGGCCGATACGGTGGCCTCGCATCTGTCGGTCAAGATCGGCGATCGCCAGGCGGTGCTGGAAATGACCTCGGTCGCCAAGCGGCTTGAAAAATGTCTGGCGCTGATGGAAAGCGAAATTTCCGTTCTGCAAGTCGAAAAACGCATCCGTACGCGTGTCAAGCGGCAGATGGAGAAGACCCAGCGCGAATATTATCTGAATGAGCAGATGAAGGCCATTCAGAAGGAACTGGGCGACGAGGACGGCAAGGACGACCTGTCCGAGCTGGAAGAGAAGATCAAGACGACAAAACTGTCGAAGGAAGCGCATGACAAGGCGCTGGCTGAGCTTAAAAAACTGCGCCAGATGTCGCCGATGTCGGCTGAAGCGACGGTGGTGCGCAATTATCTCGACTGGCTGGTGTCGATCCCCTGGAACAAGAAGTCCAAGATCAAGAAGGATCTCAATTCGGCGCAGGAACTGCTCGACGCCGAGCATTTCGGTCTGGACAAGGTCAAGGAGCGCATTGTCGAATATCTTGCCGTGCAGAGCCGCGCCAACAAGCTGACCGGCCCGATCCTGTGCCTCGTCGGACCTCCCGGCGTCGGCAAGACCTCGCTCGGCAAGTCGATCGCCAAGGCCACGGGCCGCGAGTTCGTCCGCATGTCGCTCGGCGGCGTGCGCGACGAGGCGGAGATTCGTGGCCACAGGCGGACCTATATCGGCTCCATGCCCGGCAAGCTGATCCAGTCGATGCGCAAGGCCAAGACATCCAATCCCCTGTTCCTGCTCGATGAAATCGACAAGATGGGCCAGGATTTCCGTGGCGATCCGTCGTCGGCGCTGCTGGAGGTGCTCGACCCGGAACAGAATTCGACCTTCAACGACCATTACCTGGAGGTTGATTACGACCTGTCCAATGTCATGTTCGTGACGACGGCCAATACGCTGAACATTCCGGCGCCGCTGATGGACCGCATGGAGATCATCCGCATCGCCGGTTACACCGAAGATGAAAAGGCGGTCATTGCGCGGAAGCATCTGATTCCGGCGGCGACAAAAAAGCATGGCCTCAGCCCGACCGAATGGACGATCGAGGACGCGGCCCTGTTCAAGATCATCCGCCGCTACACCCGCGAGGCGGGCGTGCGTAACCTGGAACGTGAAATCTCCAACCTCGCCCGCAAGGCGGTGAAGGAGATTCTCATGTCCAAGCCGAAGATCGACAAGGTCGTGGTTAACGAGGAAAATGTCGAAACCTATCTCGGCGTGCCGCGCTATCGCTATGGCGAAGCGGAACTGGAGGATCAGGTCGGCGTGGTCACCGGTCTCGCCTGGACGGAAGTCGGCGGCGAGTTGCTGACCATCGAAGGCGTGATGATGCCCGGCAAGGGCCGAATGACGGTGACCGGCAATCTGCGCGACGTGATGAAGGAATCGATTTCGGCGGCGGCGTCCTACGTCCGCTCGCGCGCCGTCGATTTCGGAATCGAGCCGCCCTTGTTCGACCGCCGCGACATCCATGTGCATGTGCCGGAAGGCGCGACGCCGAAGGACGGTCCTTCGGCCGGCGTGGCCATGGCGGTGGCCATCGTCTCGGTGTTCACCGGCATTCCGGTGCGGCGCGACATCGCCATGACCGGCGAGATCACCTTGCGCGGACGGGTGCTGCCGATCGGCGGATTGAAGGAAAAGCTGCTCGCGGCGCTGCGCGGCGGTTTGAAGAAAGTGCTGATTCCGGAAGAGAACGCCAAGGATCTGGTCGATATTCCGGAATCAGTGAAGAATAATCTGGAAATTGTGCCGGTCTCCCGCATGGAGGAGGTTCTGAAACATGCGCTGCTGCGCATGCCGGAGCCGATCACCTGGGAGGAGGGCGTGGTCAAGCCCGTCGAGACGCCGGTCGACGATGAACCGGTGGGCGTGGTTGCGCACTAAAGCCTGTCCCGATCCGGCGGCGCCGGATCGGGAGGCCAGGTTGTTGTTCTGACGCATTTTTTCACGCGAAGCGGCTTGGGCTTCGCTTGAATGAAAAATGAAGTCGCGGGAAGCCGCGTTTTGAAGCCGGGACGCCTTGCGTTCCGGCTTTTTCGTTACGCCGGCAAGCTTGGCCGCCTGGAAGGACTGATTTTTCGGGGATTTTTGGCGCGGATCAAGCGGAAACCCTTGCATTGTGGGGGATTCAATCGGAAAGTGGCTTCGTCATGCTGGCTCGATTCGAGTTTTCGCCCTTGAAGCGGCGCCGAAGTCGTCCGGACATCGACCAATATTCACGAGACTGCGGCGTTGGCCGGCCCGCTGCGGCGGTGGCGTTGCAGGTAAAGCGCTCCTAGATACAGGACAGATTCAGATGACCAATAAAGCCGAACTGATCGACGTCGTCGCGGAAGCGACAGGCACTTCGAAGGCCGCTGCTGGCGAAGCGCTGGACGCGGTGATTGCCGCCATCACCAACGCGCTCAAGGGCGGCGAGGAAGTTCGCCTTGTCGGTTTTGGCACTTTCTCCGTCAAAGCCCGCGCCGCGGGCAAGGGCCGCAATCCGGCCACCGGCACCGAGATCGACATTCCGGCCTCAAAGAGCGTCCGCTTCAAGCCCGGCGCGCAGCTCAAGACGACGGTCAACAAGTAAGCTGCAATAATAAGCTGCAACAAGATGCTGCGCGGCTGGCCCGAACGGGCCGCCTCGTTGCTTTCCAGTCGCAGCGGACTCAATTGAACATGCAGTTCGGCGGGCGATAGCGCCTTCCGGACGTTTTTGGTTTTTGAAGAATTCATATTTTGCGAAGCTGTTCCGGCGCCGGCGCGCGACTTCTGTCTTGCCAGCCCGCAGAGGGAGCTTTAAGAGCCTTGGACGGTCGCATATTTTGCGGCTCGGGGCGGTTAGCTCAGTTGGTAGAGCATCTCGTTTACACCGAGAGGGTGTTTATTTAACTTATTGAAAAATAACCGTTTTTATTATGACTTATTGGCAAATATGCCGTTTTGTTCCCGGTTATTCGGTCCACCAACGGTCCACCGAAATCATTTCAGGGTCTTGGTTTTCGGTTTGTGCTTTCGGTTGTCGATCGTGTCGGTGACGCCTTTTTGGTGGTCCGGGTGATGATGGCCGTAGACTGACCGGATCAGCTTTTCAGAGACGCCGAAATATTCCGCAACGTCGTAGATTTTCGCGCCGCCCTGCATCGCCCAAGTGATCGCCGTATGCCTCAAGATATGCGGCGACACTTTCTTGAGGCCGGCCGCTTTTACGACGGCGCGAAAGCCTTTGGAGACGCGCAGGACCGGTTCGCCCTCCCATTCGACCACATATGCCCGACAGATCCCCTTGCGCTCCCATCGCCGCATATGAGCCAGCAATCGTTCCGGCAGGCGTATTGGAGGCTGGCGCTTGCTCGTCTCGACCGTGCCCGGCTCCCGGCGGTAATAGACGCCGTTGTCGAGATCGACATATCCGCCTCCTGGTGTCTCCCGAATGGCGGCGCCGCAGATCGCGGCTGAACGGGTTCCGGTTTTGAGGCCTAAGAGAATGAACCTGGCAATGTGCTTGGCGACGTAGCGCACCTCGCCATTTTTTCCATTCGGAACGGGCTGGCTCTTGCGCCATGCCGTCCAAAGAAGCTTGGCCGCCTCGGATCGCGTCAGCCACCGTTCGCGCGGTGGCAGCTTGTCCGGCATGGGGATGTTGACCTTGGGCGGGAATGTGTCGTCGGAGAAATAATGCCGGATCGCGGCTCTGAAATCTTCGAGCTCGCGGCGGGCGGCCGATTGGCTTTCGCGCTGTTCGGCGTAGGCGCGGCACTGAGAGCCATTGACCTCCGAGAGCACCTTGGTCCCGAAAAACAAAAGCAGGTTGGTCACGCGCCGCGCTGTCTCATCTGGCCGGGCGTGTCCCTTGCCGACGTCCTTGGCGTAGAGGTTGAGAATGTCGGCGACAAGGACCTTGGTCGGATCGGCGGTTATGCCCTGCTTTTTTGGCTCGTGCTTTTCCGTAAGGTAGGCGGCGAGGGCTTTCTCAGCGCCTTCACGGTCATCAGGGCTGCAGCCAGTGCTAGTTCTGGCATCGCCGTCTTTGATGATCCATGCGGATTTTCTACCGCTTGCTTGCGCTGGCTTGAGCCAGAGGCGCGCCCCTTTTTCTTTCCCTGACACAGCCGCATCATCTCTCTAATCGCGGCCAGCGTGGTGTATTGCTTGCCGTTTACGAATTCCACGACAAGATTCTCACGCTCAGCTTCCTTGCGCAACCCGGCGACGGTCATCGACCCGTCTGGATACGCAATGGCGGCAGCGACAGCGAGACGCAAAGGAGCGTCATCGGAAACGTTTGAGGGGATGTTGAGTCGCGTCATTCCCCATTGTTGCCATACAGGCATAATTGTTTCAAGCCGCTTTTTCCATCGTGGCATTATTCGACCGTTATCGCCATGACAATGCGACCGAGCACCTCAACTCCCGCATCACCTACGTTGAGGATCTCCTGATATGCCGGGTCGTCGGATTCGTGAACGAACTTTTCATTGCCGGCGCGGTCACGCAAAAACGTCTTGATCGAGTTCTGGCGCTTGCCGCCAAAAGTGGATTCGATCACGTAACGCCTGGCAGGTATGAGCGGCTCGCCGGTTTCTTCCAACGGACGCCAGATGACAACGGAGCCGTTTTGGTAGCAGCGATTTGCGGTGTCGCCGACCACCAGAGCGGCAAAAAGCGTCGCATTTTCGTGAAAATTGGGGACTTTCACCTCAAAATCAACGAACGCATTATCCGGAGTGTCGCCTATCGTGGTCGTCACTTCGATGGTGCGCGCATCTTCCGATATCTCGACCAGCGCGCTGCGCGGAATGCCCAAAACTGCGGCGATCGCGTCGATTTGGTCGAGCTTGGCGCGACGTTTCGACGTCTCCAGGCGGGAGATCAGCGACGTGCTCAGGCCAACTTTTGCAGCCAGTTCATCTTGTGACATTCCAGCGCGATCGCGTTCTTGCTTGATCCTGTTGGTGGCAAAGGTTCCTTGGGAAAGCGCAGGCCTACCCATTGTTTTAGTTACGTTTCTTTTCTTGGTCATTTGCATCTTCCCCAAAGCTGAAAAACTGTTGACAATATGTCATAAGTCTATTGATGCAACTTGGTACATAGGTAAATCACAATCGCCACCTTGGCAAAGTGAAATGACCCCCTAGAGCGGGAAAAAGCGTGAAATTCCGGCTGAATTCGGGGCTGGCGGCGACTTACACGCTTCCGCGGCCAATAACAGACGAAGCCGTCACGCTCTACCTGCCCATGCCGCCCAGCGTCAACAAGCTGTTCCGGAATCTCCCGAACGGCGGACGCGCAAAGACCCTCGCTTACAGGGTTTGGATATAGGTCGGCTCAAATTTGAGCTGATCTAGCGGCTAGATGTCCCAGTGAGACTTCGGCGCGATCGGGGCGGACTTTGGGGCCCCTTTGCGCAAGGTGATTGACAGCACTGTTGGTGGCTTGGGCGGATAAATCACCAGAGCCGACACCAGACGTCGCTGTTGGTCGAGGGCAGGGCGAGGATCGCTGCGACGCGATCGGCTTCTGACCGGGTCGCGTCGAGCGTCGCGCGCTTTGACGAGATTATCGCGCGATGCGCTGCGAAAAGCTCGTCAGTGACGGTGTCTGCGTCCATTTCCGATCCTTTACGGGGTTTGTCCTGATTACTTGCCCCGCTTTAATTGCCCGATTGGCATAAGTGGCATTTCGTATAATTTATGCCAATATAGCAAAAGTAGGAATTGACAAATTATTTGCAAAAAAGGTTTGCACGATCAAAAAAATGTGATCTGATTTGAATCAGCGCCGCAATTGCAGCCGCTCTCGATCGCGACACCGCGATCATATATCTCCCCTTCATATCTCTCCCCTTCATATCTCATTCCATATCTCGAATAAGGCAAGCCAACGGCGACGGGCGGCCATATCTCGAAAATTCGTTGCTTCCCCATCCTTTCGGAAGCAAAAACAATGACCAATACGCAAATCACTAACCTCGCGAAATTCAATGCAGACATCTCGAACGTCGGCAGCACCAGTGAGCCGCGCAAGTATTTTGAAAAAATCGGCGATGAACTCGCGGAGAGCATCGAGGAGCTTGTGAAATCTTATGTCTCCAACCTGAACCTCGGGGCGGATATTGACTGTTGCGTCGAGGATGAGACGGCAATGTGGTGCGAACTCAGTGACACTATCGCTCACCGTTTGACGGTCGCGTATTTCCTGAAGATCGCTGTGTGACTTCGTAGTTAAACTATATCTCGCATAAGCATGAACCGATTTTGCGATGGCTATGAGTTCGGAGCGGTCTGCATTGCTGATTGTCATGGGGGATTCTCCCAGTTAGTTTTGGGCTCTGGGGACTCTGACTTAGGAGGTGTGGTAGTGTGACAAGATGGAAAAGGTCAGGCCGGCGAAACATCAGTCCCGATTTCATGACGGTATCGCAAACCGAAATTTATGACAATTCGGCAAAAAATTAAAAACGCAGTAGCGTTACTAAGCGAATTATCGCTCTTGCTCTTTTGATGAGCGGGTCGGTATCGCCGTTTGTGCGCGGACTTTCGCTTTGGTTTCAGGCAATTTGGTCGTGTATCCTTTGGATCGGAGAGCCGAAACCACCTTGGCCATATCGGGCTTTTTTGCCGCCAGTTCAGCGACGTCTGGGTGGCCGGATTTAATCCATGCACGCAGTTTTGCTTTAATCTCCGCGATCGCGCTCGCCGCCTGGCGGTACAAATGCGCGAACAGAAGATCCGTCCTGATCGGGTCGCCGTTTCAGATGACATTTGCTGGTATCTTCCCAGCAAATAAGCCTCCGGTCGAGATCGTCTCAAGGTCGCGCGGGCGGAGGAACTGATAGCGCCCGCAATTCTCGGCCATGTGCTCGAAATGCGTCTGGTAGTTTTCGGCGTCCTTGGTCAGCGCTGCAACTTGTGCAGCCAGTGCGTCGCGCTCAAGAGCCATGTCGAACAGCTTGCTGGCGTCAACTGATAAGCTCTGGCGAATTTCCGTCAGCCGCTCGACCTCGGCGAGGGCGGCGTCGCGCTGCTCGGCAATTTCCAACATGCGTTTTAGGGCGCCAGCATGTCCGACCACGCATTTTTCAGCGTATGACTTCCACCAGTCGCGTTCGGCCTCAACGTACTCCAGTTTCTTATGTTAGGTTATGATTCAGGCCTCCGCTTCGACTGGCTTTCCATCGCCGGGCCCATATCGGCTACCGGCAGATTATGGCAATCGGGGGCTCCGAAGGTGCGGGTCGTTTGTGGGTGGCGGGTGATCTTCATGACTGATCCTCTCTCAATGAGAACCGGCGCCGGGGTTTCCAGCGCCGATCGGGACGGTCACGCCGCCGGATCGAGGTCGTACACGGTGACGCCGCGCTTACCGCGCTTGACGCCGGGGTTGGCTTCTTGAACCAGACCTTTACAGCCTCTTCGGTTGTATCGACGATCTTGAGATCGGAGGCGGCCAGCGCGCTAATGAGAAGCATGGCGACTTGGTCCGCGTCGTGGGTGTCGCCAATGATGCCAGACAGCATATAGGCAAACTGGTCAGAGACGGGTGAGGGGAGAACGGAAGGCGAGCGCCGGAACTGGCGGCAAGATCGGCGATCAGGTCAGCCGTCTCGGAGTCGGTGATCAGGGCTCCGGAATAGAATTCGGAGACGGTGGTCTTTCCATCGTTTTCGCGGACGGCGTAGGATGCTTCGTCGATCGATTGTCAGGGTGCTGTTATTGGAAGACAGGGCTCATTTCCTTTTTCGGATTGGGGCGGGTGGAAGAGCCGGCGCTGAGATATGAGTGATGGTTGACCGGCGGTGTGGCGAGGGGTCAGTTGACTGGCCCCAGCGCCCTGTCAGGCTGCGTTTTTTCTGGCGCAGGTAGCGGTTCGAAAGCTCGGCGATGGCGATCGCGTCGGATGCGAGTTTTTCGGCGAGGGCCAGATACAACGGCGATCCGCGCTCGACGGTGGCGTAGGGAGTGTGGGCGCCGGGCGTGTCGCAATAGAAGTCGAGGTGCACTTGGCAGGCCGGGGCGAGGGTGGTCCAATATTGCTTGCCGTCGATAGACAGAGTTATTTTCATCTTGTTTCTCTTGTTTTTGGGGTTGTGAAATGTCAGTTCGACGGTCATTGCGTTTACTGTGATAAAAGCTTGGATCAGTCGGCGATTGTATTCCCTCAGCATTTTGCGACTAAAGGCGTTGAATGCTGAGGAGGTCGGCGTTAATGGCATCGAGCATCGATATCGGTGTTGTTGATGGCGGTGCGCATTTCCAATATTTTGACGTCGAGGGCCGCAATCCTATTCCTTGAACAAAAGGTCGGCGATAACCTGCTTTTGGTTGTCGGCGATTGGCGTCAGGCGGCGGGTTTGATGAAGTCTTTGAACGGGCGAACATGAGGTGATTGGTTGTAATGCGGTCGGTGATCTGCGATCGAACCGACGCCGTCGTAGTAGCGGGGCACCTCTCCGCCGAATTCGCGGATGACGTATCGCTCGGAGGCCGCGTCGCCTTTGCGCGCGGCGTTGTCAGCGCGTCGGAGGGGCCGATGAGCGTTATCCTTGGCGATGTAGAAAGGCTGGCAACTCCTCGAAGCTCGCCCTCTTAGTGAGGTCGAGCGCCACGTTCGACTTGATGTCGATCGCCACGGTCCCGGCACCAGTGAACGCTAACGGGCTCACGTAAGCCGGACTGATCTCGAAAAGCCGGAGAGCGGTTAGGCCTCCGGCTTTTGTTGACGATTACCTTGCTGCGACGAATACCCTCAGTCCATTGGAGCCGGAAACGCGTTGCGGTATTCGGGCTTAGTCGCTTTCCACCATTCCGCGACTTTGCTGATGCAAGCTCGCGTAACGAAAATGTCGCGGCTGATTTTTGTCGCGAGCCATTCCGGATCGTTGGTCATTACCTCGAGGACAGTCAAACCCGCAGCGACGAAAGGCGCCATCGCATTGCCGCGGAAAGCCGGAATTTTGATGTGCTTGGCGTGGATGGACTGCTCCATCACACCCGCCAACGCACGACATTCTTCCGTTCCGTTCGTCGAAGTCGAATTGGCCATGCACTTCATTGCGGACCACCACCAGTTGCAGCGCCGGCGTTACTTCACGGGTGCTTTTGAGGGTATCGGCGCATTGCCGCATTGAATCTACGGCATTGTCCGTGACGATGCAGGCGTAGCCGGCGATGCCGAAGTTATTCAAAGTTTCATCGAAGACTGTCGAACGCAACAGATCGGAGCGAAAATTCGTCAGACTGGCGCCCCAATCGCAAATAACGGCTCCATTCGTTTTGCGGGCCTTATCGAGTATCTTCCAGATCGGCGCAGAATGGCGCCGAGGTCCTGCGCGTCCTGGCTCCGCTTGGAATGGACGCCGCGCTCAAAGTTCTGGACGCGCAGGCGAGCGAAACATCGGCGATCGAGAGGCAGCTTGAGTTGGCGTTGGCCCAGGCGCGGTATGAGGCGGCTCATGCCCGTCGGCAATACGACGTCGTCGATCCGGCCAATCGCCTCGTGGCTGGCGAGTTGGAGCGGCGCTGGAACGAAGCTCTGGCTGGCGGTGGCCGCGCCGAAGACGACATTGCCGCCGTGGTCGCGCGAAAACGCCCAGTACTCGGAGAGGCTAAGCGCAAGCAACTGATCGAACTGCGCTGACTGGCGCGCGCATGGTCGCATCCGGCGGCAACAGCGGCGACCCGCAAGCGGATACTGCGCACAGCGCTCCACGAGATCGTGGTGAAGAAGCAAGGCCCTGTCGTCGATCTCGTCCTGCACTGGCAGGGCGGCGATCACACGGCCCTTCAGATCAAGCTCAGACTTAACGCGGCCGGTCGGCATCATTCGCGCGTTCCCGAGGATACCATCGCCCTCGTTCGCGAACTGGCCAGACTGATGCCAGACGCCCAGATCGCCCGACTGCTCAATCGATGTGGCAAGCCGACCGGTTATGGCAATGGCTGGACTGAACAACGTGTGCGCGGCTTCCGGAAGCATTACGAAATCGTCGGACATCGGCGCGGCGAATGGGCCGAACGGGGCGAGATTACGCTCGATTCCGCGGCGGAGATCATTGGAGTGTGCAAGATGACCGCGCTGCGCATGATCAAGCGCGGCGACATCAAGGGACGGCAGCCCTGTCCTGAAGCGCCGTGGGTCATCAAAGCCGACGATGTCGCCGCGTTCGCGGCAAAAACGCCGGCGAAGCGGCCGGTAACACCAAATTCAGATCAAGCGGGCTTTAATTTTCAATGACATAAAAGGATGCGCATTATGGCGTGTGACCACTGGGGCACTCGAAATTGGAGAGCACCGTCCGCTATCTCGGAATCGAGGTGGACGACGCGCTCAGCATTTCCGAGCAGGTAGAACTGTGACGGATTGGTTGCGGCGACGCCGGACGTCGGCGCCGCAACTGATGATTTCGCCTGACACTTCCCTCACCCGCTATTCGCCGGCTTTTCGGCTATGGGGCATGCTGGCGCCGCCGCATCTTTCGATTTCCTTGGAACCTTAATCAATTTGGTGTTATTACAACTGTAGACACGTTCTGTTCCTGGGAGAAGGCAATGGTCGCACTTAAACTGCGTCTGATCGGCAATTCCACAGGCCTGACGATCCCCAAAGAAACCTTGGCCCAGTTCAATCTCAAAGAAGGCGACACTCTTTATCTGACGCCGGCGCCCGGCGGCATGCGCCTGACGCCCTATGATCCCGATTTTGCGGATCAGATGGAGGCGGCCCGCGCCATCATGAAAAAGCGGCGCAACGCCCTGCGCGAGCTCGCGAAGTAAGTGGCGCAAGAGCCGAAATGGATCGCCGCGTCTGTCGTGCTCGCCATTCATGACGAGCAACTCGCCGAACATGGCGGCGGAGCCGGCGTCAGGGATGAAGGACTGCTGGCCTCGGCTCTGTCTCGGCCGAGAAACCTGTTCGCCTACGAGAAAGCGGGCATCCCGCAACTTGCCGCAGCCTATGCTTACGGAATTTGCAAGAACCATCCTTTCATCGACGGCAATAAACGGACGTCGTTGGTTGTCGCCGAACTTTTCCTCGCCCTGAACGGCCACGCGCTGGACGCGGCGGATGTCGAATGCGTCATGGTTTGGCAAAAACTCGCGGCCGGTGCGATGGATGAACAGGGTCTGTCCCAATGGTTCGCGCAACATATTGTGCAATGTTGAGATGTGCGTCGGGCGGCAAGGCGGCCAGCCCCGGATCGCGCTTCTGACGAATTGTCATAGGAGGGTCTCGCAAACCATCACCGATGGTTGGCTTGAAACTTTTTGCGCCGCCTCCGAGCACCAGACAATCGCGTCAGCGTTGAGTTCGCCCTCGCCTGACGCTGACAAAGGCCGGGCATTTTGATATGCTTCCGGGATGAAAGACGGCGCGGACAACTATCCCGACATATCAGATATTCTTCAGCGCAAGGCGGAAGGACGCCGTGAGATCGCCGCGCGGACGTTCGGAAAAAAATTGCGTGGGCAGAGGCGGCGCGGGAGTGGATCGCGCCCCTAAGAAAGCTCAAAGAGCAACGCGACCAAGAGCGGAGCGGAAAAAGACCGTCGCCAAGCTCGCCGCCATCCTTCGAACGCAAGATCCGACCGGGAGCCACATGACCGTCGCCGAACTGATTGAAAAGCTCAAGGCCGAAAACCCATCCGCGCGCGTCGTCGTTCGCGGCTATGAGGATGGTTTCGACGATATTGACGGAATTGAGCGGATCGCGATCGTGCCTAATGCCGAGGCGAAAGAATGGGAAGGCGCCTTTGAAGTGTCGGTCGGTTGCGGCGAGGCGTCTGTCTTCCTGGTGTCGCGCCGCCCATGAAAATCCTTCGCCTCCCCGAATAAGCGGATGCAGAAACCATGACATCGCCTCGCACCAAAAAATATCGGCGTGATCGGGCCATCAAGCACCGCATCGGACCTCGACCGCTCACCGGCGACAAGGCCTTGGAAAGCTGGTTGCGGCAGGAAGTCGCTCCGGCCACTGACGCCATGAAGGCCGATCCGTCGCGCGGCCGATCGATTGCGGACGTGTGCGCCTAAGCGCGGAACTCTCCCGACGCGCGGGCCCAAACCGCCGCGCCATGACGAAGGACGAAATCGACGCCATGTGGGGACATGACTAATGGCCTCGAAACGCCATCGACGTCGCATGCGCGGGACATTACGCGCAGCAATCCTCGTGGGGCTCCGAAGCGGCAAGTCTGAGCCGCTCGATATGGCCGAGATCAAAGCGGCGGCCAGGGCGCGCCAGCTTCACGGTGACAGAAAGCCGCTAACCGGCGTTCTATCCAAATTCGCGGCATTCTCACCTGATCTTGCGGACGCGATCCAGGCGAGCCGTGTCGGGCGCGACTCCACCACGGCGGATGAGTTCCGCGAATGGATCGATGAAGGGCGCCGCTTATGACCGTCGTCGAGTTCTTCGACTTTCTGCGAGCCGCCGAGAGCAGGTTTGAGGATGTCGACGGCCGCTACTCGTAGCCATGCAAAAATTAGGCGCATAAATTTGGTTATTGCAAGCCAATCCGACGGCGGCTTTCCGCCAACTCCGCGCGATCATCATCCAGTCCGGCAATGACCGGACTTGGCGCCCAGCCGGCGGCCAGACCTCATTTTGAACGGCTGCTATCTTGCGGTTTGGAGCTTCAGCGGCGCGCGGGCGTTGTGTTTCAGGCCAGCGGAGAGCTGGGAGTAGGGCGGGGAGGGGTCGGATAGGAGGCTAAGGCCATGTCCAAGACATCCATCCCGAAACAGGACCAACGACAAGCGCCCTGGAACAAAGGCCGGCTCATTGGTCAGAAGCGTCCCCTCAAACCGAAAGAAGTCTGGAATATCCGGGCCCGGCTGCAAATCGACGCACGCAGACGCGACCTCGCCATGTTCAACCTGGCGATCGACAGCAAATTGCGGGGCTGCGACCTCGTCCGTTTGAAGATCGACGATTTGTGCGTCGGTGGCAGACTGCGCGACCGCGCCACGATCATCCAGAAGAAGACCGGCAGGCCGGTTCAATTCGAACTCACGGAGCAGACTCGGTCGTCGGTCGAGGATTGGCTGGCGGTACTCAAAATCCGCGATGGGCGCTTCCTTTTTCCAAGCCGGGTCCATGAGGAGCCCCATATTTCGACCCGCCAATATGCTCGGATCGTCCATCGCTGGGTTCGAAGCGCCGGTCTGGATAAGTTGCGAAGGCACCGTCCGCTATCTCGAGAATCGAAGGTGGATGACGCGCTCAGCATTTCCGAACAGGTAGAGCTTTAACGGAATGGTTGCGGCGTCGTCTGACGGCGGGCCGCAACTCGAACCGACGCCCGGCACCCGGCTGTTTTTGTCTAGGAAAGCCGTCGTCCCAAGACGGGCCCGACCGGCTCGTGTCCGCTTAGCCAGTAAAGGTCTCATGTATGGATGCCCCCATTCGCGCAAGGGGTTTTCGATTGGTTTGCTCATGTGATCGGGTGCGGTCATGTATCAGGCCTTTGACGCGGCCTGATGCGACCGCTGGCCGGTATGGATATTCGCGGACCCGGCGCAAATCAAAGCGTCGAGCTGTTGAGCTCGTTGAGACCTCATGCGTTCCCGGACCCGGATCTGACCGATCATATGACCTTACCGTTCGTCGACCTCCTCACACGCCCGACGTTCCTGTGGCTGCTGGCGTGATCTATCGATCAAACCGGCGCAGCCACGGGAGCCCGATAATCCTCCCCCCTCGTCAGCATCGCCCAGATTGAGCGCGCCATTTTGTTGGCAAGCGCGATCGCCACGAGCTTGCGCGGCTTGCGCGTCAACATGCGATGCAGCCAGGTTCCTTCCCGCGCGCCCTTCCGGCAAGCCCACCGAACAACGGCCATTGCGCCGATGATAATCGAGCGCATCGGCGCCGTCTACGCGATCGAAAAGAGGATCCGAGGCCTGGACGCCGTCCAGCGCCGCACCATGCGGCAGGCCAAGACAAAGCCGCTGATGGAAGCGTTGAAAGCCCGGCTCGAAGAGACCAAGGATGGGATATCGCGCGGTTCGACCCTGGTCAAAGCGATCGACTACACGCTCGAACGCTGGGCCGGCCTGACCTTGTTCCTGGAGGACGGACGGCTGGAGCCGGACACCAACACCGTCGAACGTTCGATTCGGCCGATCAGCATCGGAAAAAAGAACAGCCTGTTTTGTGGAAACGAAGGCGGGGGCGAGACCTGGGCGATTATAGCTTCGCTGCTGCAAACCGCAAAAATGAATGGCCTTGATCCCGAAAGTTATCTGACCGATGTGTTGGAGCGGATGGTCTCAGGCCGCACGACAAACGACCGGCTGCATGAACTGTTGGCATGGAATTGGAAGCCCGATTGCTTGGCGCAGCCTGCAAAGGCGGCTGCATGATGCAAGAGCCGCCGTTATCCTACCAGGAGCTTGATCTCATCCTGCGCGGCGCGGGGGATGAAGATCTTGTCGGCATCAGCGCAGTCGACGGCCTGATCGCCGCTGTCGTCGCAGGCCCCGCCTTTATCGAGCGGGATGAATGGCTGCAACCGATTATCGGCGACCGCGGGATCGCTGCTGCGGCTTTGGGCGGTCAGCCCATCGAATGCCAGATCACGACCGCCGACGTGCAGGATCGCGACGCTCTCGCGCCGTTGCTGAAAGCCGTGCATCGCAAGAGCCCGTGGGTGAAAATGTCCTTCGTCGACGGGGGTTATCAGGGTGATGAAGCCCAGCGCGCAGCCTTCGAGGCGAGCCGTATTTCCATCACCGCCGTCAAGCGAACCGACAAAGAGGTGAAAGGCTTATCGTGCTGCCGAAACGATGGGTCGTCGAGCGAACGCTCGGCTGGATCAACCGCGCGCGCCGCCTGTCAAAAGACTTCGAGGCGACCATCGAATCCGCTCTCGCCTGGCTGCAACTGGCCTTGGCTTTCCTTCGACATCGACCCGGACCGCCGGGACATCGGACGAAATCGCCGCGCCCGGATCGAGGTCATGGGATCCGAGCCAGGCGATTCCTCCGAGAAACCCAACGGTCAGGGTCGGAATCGACCAGACAATGACCTCGATGCGTCCCGAGTAGGACCAGTCGGGCAGACGGGTCGCCTTGTTGTTTCCGGCCCGGAACCACCAGGCGAAGACCAGGGCCAGCACGATGACCGGACCGATCACCGCGAGCATGATGGCCGTCGAGTCGAGCAGGATCGTCCGCTCCGCCACCCCGATCGGTCCCTGGGGGTCGAGCACCCCGCTTTGCCATGGCCACAGGTTTTTCATAGCGTTGGCCTCAGGAATGCGGCTTCGCGCCTTCGATAACGGCAGAAATCGGCCTCAGGTTCACCAGGGTCAGCGCCTCAGATTGACCTTGGCGAGATCGACCAATTCTCTGGCCCTTCCGTCCAGCACCGCCTTCATGGTGAACATGCCGAAATGATAGGCCTCGTCGGCGGTGGTTTTCGGCGGCATCGCCAGTTCCTGCCGCGGGCTCACGACATCGATCAGCGCAGGACCGTCATGGTTGAACAGCCTCCGTGAGCGCAGCCCGGAGATCGGCCGGCGTTTCGACGCGAAGGCCCTTGATGCCCATCGCCTGCGCCATGGCGGCGAAATTCGGGTTTTTCAGATCGCATCCCGTATCGAGGAAACCGCTCGCCTTCATCTCCATCTCGACGAAACCAAGCGTCCCGTTGTTGAGGACGATGACTTTCACGGGCAGGCCGATCTGGGTGAGCGTGATGAAATCGCCCATCATCATGGAAAAGCCGCCGTCGCCGGACATGGAGATCACCTGTCGGCCGGGGCAAGCCGCCTGCGCGCCGATCGCCTGCAGCATGGCGTTGGCCATCGAGCCGTGATTGAACGAGCCGACGATGCGGCGCTGGCCATTCATCTTGAGATAGCGCGCGGTCCAGACGATCGGCGTGCCGACGTCGCAGGTGAAGATCGCGTCGTCCGTGGCCAGTTCGCTGACCAGCCGCGTCACGATATTGCGGATGAATGATCGTGCTGCCCGGCCGGCTTTCGGCCAAGGCGTCGAGCGTCTGCGCGCGCTTTTCGGTAATCGTCCAGCGCGCCGTCGAGATGGCCGGCGGTCGGTCTTTTCCTTGATCAACGGCAACAGGGCCGCAAGCGTGTCCTTGACGCCGCCGAGCAGGCCAAGGTCGAGCGGGCAGCGGTTGCCGAGCGCTTCCGGCCGCAGATCGATCTGGGCGATGTGCGCGTTTTCCGGGTAGAAGTGCGCGATAGGGAAAATCCGTGCCGAGCAGCAGCAGCGTGTCGCACGACTTCATTGCCTCATAGCCCGAGGCGAATCCGACCAAACCCGGTCATGCCGACGTCATAGGGATTGTCATATTCGATGATATTCCTTGCCGCGGAAGGAATGGACGATCGGCGCCTTGAGGCGTTTCGCCAGTTCGACGACCTCCGCGTGAGCGCCAGCACAGCCGGCGCCGCACAGCAGCGTGACCCGCGATGCGGAATTCAGCAGCGAAGCCAGCTTTTGCGAGCTCGTCATCATTCGGCCGAAGCAAAGGCTTCGACGGGATCAGCCAGTGCGGCGGTTTCGCCGCCAGCGTCTTCAAGGCGACGTCGCCGGGAATGACGACGACAGCCACGCCTCGCTTCGCCACCGCGACGCGGATCGCCCGGGCGAGGATTTGCGGCAGCTGGTCTGGATTGGAGACCAGCTCGACATAATGGCTGCATTCCTTGAACAGGCTTTCGGGATGGGTCGCCTGAAAATAGTCGATGCCGATCTCGCTGCTGGGAATATGCGCGGCAATGGCCAGAACCGGCACGCCGCTGCGCTGGCAGTCGAACAGGCCGTTGATCAGATGCAGATTGCCCGGACCGCAACTTCCGGCGCAGACCGCAAGTTTTCCAGTAACATGCGCTTCGGCGCCGGCGGCGAAAGCGGCGCCTTCTTCGTGCCGCATGTGAATCCAGTCGATGCTTCCAGCCGCCGAAGCGCATCGGTGAAGCCGTTCAGCGAATCGCCGACGACGCCGTAGATCCGCTTGACGCCGGCTTGTTGCAGCGTCTCGGCCAGATGTTGCGCAGCAGTTTTGCTCATATGAGCCTCCTGAAAAATGGTTGCGCGCGGCGTCACGAACGCGCCGAAGACTGCATGCCGATTTCGGCGCTCTGCCGGTTAACGCGCTTCTGCCCGGTTTCGCGCAAAAAGAGGCTGATCACGATGGCGAGCAGGATCGCCGCCATCCAAAACAGGCCAGCGTGCCGGAAATGGGCAAGCGGGTCGATCGCGCCGCCGAGATTCTGGCCGAGCAGACCGCCGAACACCGGCCCGATGAGGGCTGTGATTCCGAACACCAGAAAATTCTGGCAGCCGGTTGCGCAACCCTTCACCTCATCGGGGTTTGATTCCTTGATGATCGTATAGGGAATCATCGCCACCCCGGAGGCGACGCCAAACAGAAACAAACCTGTTCCGGGTGACAGCAATTGCGGCAGGAAGACGATCTGCGCGACGGCGCAGAGCATGAGCAGGCCGCCGCCGATCAGCACGGGCTTCCGCAAACCGATGCGGTCGGTGAGCCAGCCCATCAGAGGACAGCCGACGACCCAGCCGAGCGGAACCATCGAAATGGCTGTCACGGCGTGCGGGTAGTCGAGCCGCACATCCTGCTGGAAAAACGCCACGCCCCAGATCATGTCGCCAATCGTTGTCGGAGCGAACAGCAGGCCGGCGATCAGACCGCACAACCAGGACTGGGGATTGGTCAGAACGACGCGGAAGGGGCTCAACCAGCCGCCGTCAGAGGCGGAAGCCGCCGGCTGGTCGTTCGCGGGCGTGATGACGAACAGCAAACCCGCCAGCACCAGGCCGGTAAGTCCGAAGAAAATCCAAACGCTTCGCCAATCGGCGCCGCCCGCGATCAGCGGACCGACCACAAATTGCCCGGCCGAACCGCCGAGCATGCCGAGGCATTGGGTGACGCCGATCGCCGTCGCCAGCGAGTGGGGCGACAGGCCCCGAGACGCCAGATAAACCGCGCCCGTGAAGGCGAAGGATGAGCCGGCGCCTTGCAATAAACGGCCGATATAGCCATCGACCGGATTGGCGACGACGAACACCAGGCAGCCGATCCCGAGAATCGCCGAGCCCAGGGAGACGACATATTTGGCCCCGGCGCGATCGAGCGCCACGCCGGCGAGGAGACTGGTGAGCGAATAGGTGTAGTAATAGGCGCCGAGGATCGAACTGACCCCCACCGCCGTGCGGCCGAAGGCGTCGGACAGCGCCGGGATCATGACCGCTGGCGCCGATCGCGTCGCATATTCGAGGACGTAGAACAGAAGGGCGATCGTCCATGCGATGACGAAGGGGCGCGCTTCTGCTTTCGATAAACCGGTCTCGGCCATCGCTTGACTCCATCAACAACGCTCAATGTCTCTATGCCGACCTCTGCATCCCGGCGGAGGCTGCTTGCGCAAAAGCCAGAAGGTCTTCGTTCATCCGGTTTTTTTCCGTCGTGCAGATCCCGTGCGGCGCGCCTTGGTAGATTTTCAATTGCGCATGCCGGACCAGCTTTGCAGAGAGTTCCGCCGAGGCCGCGACGGGGACGATCTGGTCGTCGTCGCCATGGATGATGAGCGTCGGTACGTCGATCTTCCTGAGATCTTCCGTCATGTCGGTTTCCGAAAAGGCCTTGACGCAGAAATAGGCCGCCGGCATTCCCGCCATCATCCCCTGCAGCCAGAAGGACTGGCGAACGCCCTCGGAAATCTTCGCGCCGGCGCGGTTATAGCCATAGAAGGGCAGGGAGAGATCTTTGAAGAATTGCGAGCGATCGCCGAGCACATGGGTCCGAATCTGGTCGAAGGCCTCAATCGGCGTTCCCTTCGGATTGCTCGCGCTCTTGACCATGACCGGGCAAACCGCGCCGATGAGCACAATCTTGCTCACCCGCCGCGATCCATGCCGGCCGACATAGCGGACGACTTCGCCGCCGCCTGTCGAATGCCCGACGTGGATTGCGTCCGTGAGATCGAGCAGACCGACCAGTTCAGCAAGATCGTCGGCATAGGTGTTCATGTCGTTGCCGTGCCAGGTCTGGCTCGAGCGTCCATGCCCGCGCCGGTCATGGGCGATGACGCGATAGCCGCGCTCCGCCAGAAAGAACATCTGGTCTTCGAAAGCGTCGCTGGACAAAGGCCAGCCGTGACTGAACACGACCGGCGTTCCTTCGCCCCAATCCTTGTAATAAAGATGCGCGCCGTCCCTGGTCATGATGCTGGCCATGATCAAACCCTCGCGTGAAAACGCCCTGCGCTTGCTTGCGTCCTGCCCATGCGCGCCCGAGTGTCAACACTGGAAATTCTACGCCGTCGCGCGCCGCCGCCTATCCCCTGGATGGGGGAGCTTCCGCGGGGCGCCGCATCATGCCCGGACGAGGCCCAGGCTCAGGCCGCGGGAGACCGCCTGGGCGCGCCGGTCGACCGCGAGTTTCAAGAAGATATTCTTGACATGCGACTTCACCGTTTCGGGAGCGATGCCGAGATTTCGGGCGATCTCCTTGTTCGACTGACCTCTGGCGATCCGTTCAAGAATATCTCTCTCCCGCGGGCTCAAGGTTCCCGTATCGATGGTCGCATCGGGGATCTGGTGGGGTCGGTTTTCCCGCCAGCCTCGATCAGCTTGCGCACAAAGGGAAGGAGTTCGCGGCAACGTCCGGTGCGAAGCGCGGTTTCCTCGAAACGGACCAGGAGGGAACCGATTTCGGGGCTTCCGTCAAGCATCGACTGGCGCAAGCCGGCGGTTGCGGCGGCGCGCAAAACCTCTTCGAACAAGCTTTCGGCTTCGGCGCGCTGGCCCGCCGCGAACAGGGTTTCCGCAAGCATCGTCGCCAATTGCAAAGACTGGAGACGATTGCCGTTGGTGTCCGCCTCCTGGCGCAAAACCCGCAGAATCGAAATTGCGCTGGGATGGCGATGCTCCGCCAGATGCCAAAACGCTCGAACCATCAAACGACAGGAGCGTATGGCGGACCAGGCGCAGAGGTAAGCCGCCGGAAAATCCGCCTCCAGCTGTTGCAGGCGGGACAGGCAGGCTCTGGTTTCCGCAATGCGTCCCTCGATGGCGTAGCGGCGGGCCCGAACGACAAGAGACTGGGCGACGGCCCGGCCCCAATTGCGCATCTGGCCAAGATTTTCAAGCTGCTCGGCAAGCACGGCGACGCGCCCCGCATCCCCGCGATGTTCCGCAACACCGATCAACACCTGATAGGCGCCAAGCACAGCCTCAAGCGTGCCGGTGGCGTCGATCAGGGGTTTGAGATCGACAATCATGGCCTCGGCTTCGTTCAGCCGGCCCTGCTCGTAACGGATGCGTGCGAGCATGCTGCCCGGAAAGGCCACGGCGGCGGTTTTCGGCCCGGAATGCCGCTCGGCAAACCGCATGGCGTCGGCGAAGTTGTGTTCGGCCGCCGAAAGCCGGAGTTGTTGCAACTCGGCCATCCCGTGAAGACAGCGTCGATAAATGAAGGCGAAGAGATTTCGCCTGTCCTCGTCGTCGGCGTGCGCGATCCAGGGCATGCGATAAAAGCTTTCGAGATCGCCCGCCTTCCAGTGTGAAAAGAGCGCGACATTCGACGCCACGTTGGCGGTCCATGGATTGTCTGAAATCTTGAGGCAGGCTTCGGCGAGCGGAAGCGCCGCCTTGCTGTCGTCGCGCAAGGCGGCGACCGTCGCCCGTATGGCCAGGCATTCGCCAAGCATGAAATCGGCGTCGCCTGTATCCGGCGCGGCGGCTTCCGCCTCGATTTGCGAAACCAGCGCCAGTGCCTCGTCAAAGCGCATGGCGAGCGCCAGACCCCAGGTGATCGCAAGGCCAACCTTGACCTGACTTTTCTTCAGTTCCGTCGGAAAAAGGCGACGCCAGCTCAACAGGGTCAGCAGATCGCCTTTTTTCACCAGATCCATCGCGCAATTTTCGACCCAGCTTATCGCCTGTTCGGCGTCGCCGGCCGCGATCGCGTGACGAACTGCGTCCGTCCAATGCCGGTGGGACGCAAACCAGCGATAAGCGCGCCGATGCAATTTGGGGATCTCGTCGCCATGCTCGGCCTCCAGCCGCTGACGCAGGTGACCGGCAAGCAAACTGTGATAGCTATACCAGTCTCTCTCCCCGTCGAGCGGCGTCAGCAGCAGCCGGCCCGTGTCGAGGGTGTCGAGAATTTGGCGGCTCACTTCAACCCCGTGACGGCCTGACAAAGGTCGGCGGAAAAGCGGTCGAGGATGGCGGCGCGGAGCATGAACTGCACGGTGCGGCCCGGCAATTTGGCAAGAAGTTCAGCCAGATAGGCGCCGACCGGACGCAGCGCTCCCGACAGTCCCCGGACATAGCCTCCGCATCCTGCTCCGGTTGCGAAAGCGTCGTTGCGACGATCCGCAGGACGGCTGGCCAACCTTCCGTCTTGGCGTGAAGAACGCGCACCTCCGATGGGTCGAGCCCATTGATTTTCTCGCGCTCAAGAAAGCGGAATGTTTCTTCTTCATCGAAGCGCATAGCCGCCGCATCGATCTCGAACAACTGGTTGTGAGCGCGCAGTCTTGAGAGTGGCAGGCTTGGCTCATCGATGGCTGTGAGCACCAGATGGAATTGCCGGGGAGCATATTCGAGGAAATAAGAAACCGACCGACTGATCTCGTGATCGGTGACGAGGTGGCAATTATCGAGGAATAGATAAACATCGCCATCGCAGCGGGCGAGATCGTTGACCCAACTGGAAACGATCGTATCGAAGGAGACGAGCGATATGTCGGAAAGCAGGCCGATGGCCGCTTCGCCAACGCACTGTGTCGCGCTCCGGAATGCGTGTGACGCATAGAGAAAAAACCGCGCTGGTTCGTCATCGTCATCGTCGAGGGTGAGCCATGCGGTTGACGTATTCCGCTGTCGAAGCTGCTGCGCCCAGGCGATCGCCAGGGTCGTCTTGCCGAAGCCGGGCCCCGCCCGGATCATGGTGACTTGCTTCGTCCGGGCTTGCTCCGCCAACGCCAGCAGATGGGGCCGGTCGATGAGGCCCGGAGCGCAAGGAGGCAATGTGAATTTCGGCGTGAGAGGCTGCGTGAAATGGGTGATCATTTTAACCCCGCTCAATCAACGGTAGTAAAAAACAGGGATCACCGCCGGCGGATGCGAAACATCGGTTCAACGCGCCTGCGCCATAATTGAACTCGCCCTCTTTGGGGGCATTTCGAACTCCCTCATATGGGGGAGGAGGCAAATGCGCGCCAGATCTGAAGGTTGGCGTAACGAAAAAAACCAATTGGCGGGCAAAGCTTGATCCGGAGCGACACTCGGGCGCTTGGACGGCGGGCTTAAGCCTTGCCCATGCGGGGACGATTGTCGTCATGCGAATGGATATCGAACAGGCGACGGATGCGTTCGACCAGTCCGGGTTCTGTTCCGGCCTCGCGCCTGAAACCTCCTTCGACCAGATGCTTTTCGACCGCCTCGCGCTTTGACGGACCTGGCAAAGCTCCTCGGCGATGGCCGGCCGATCCCGCATCAAGGCGCCAAACCTCCCTTGGCGATTTCATAGACAACAACGAAGGTCAGGGCGTGGACCTTCCCGGCTCGCCGGCGCCCATCAGCATGCCGCCTTCGCCGAAGCAATCTCCCGGCGCCAGACGGCATATTTCCAGCTCGCGCTGCTGGGTGCGTGTGGTGACAGAGGCGGCGCCGCTGCGGATGATCATCAGCGAACTCAGAATGGCGCCCTGCCGCGCCAAAGTCTCGCCTTTCTGGTAGGTGCGCGGAACCATGGTCGCAGCGAGCGCTTCCTTTTCGTCCTCGGTGAGCGAGGCGAACAGCGTGACGGCCTCCAGCAAACGCAGCGGCGTGGTCTGGCGCGGGGAGCCGACGGTCGCCGACGGCAGGGCCGAGCCGGGGCCGCGCGGCGGAGACAGCTGCAATCCCGCCGCTTTGGCGTGGCGATAGATCAGATCGAAAATTTCATTCTGGGCCTTTCTCGAGGCCGAGGCGTCCGAAACCATGAAGCTCAATTCGAGTTCAACCGCATCCGCGTCCAGCGCCTTGACGCCCACGGAGGGTTCGGGAACGGCGAGGATCGAACCGCTGTTCAGCAGAACGATCCGCATCACCTCGATCATCTCGGAAGGAGTCACCGTCGGCTGGAGCCGCACCGAAAGCTTGACGCCGTGGTTGCGCTGCGGGGTGCTCAGATTGGTCAGCCGGGCTTTCGCCAGATCGCCGTTGGGGACAATGACGAGATCGTTGGCGGCGTCGAGAAGATGCGTCCGCGCCAATTGGTTTCGACGACGACGCCTTCAATTCCATCGGACAGCGCGATGCGGTCGCCGATTGTGTAAGGCTTGCCGAGGTTGAGCGCGATCCCCGCGAACACATCGCCCAGGGTGTTCTGCATCGCCAGTCCGAGGATGATCGCAAAAACCCCGGACGTGGCGATCAGGGTCCCGACCGGGGCGTTGAAGACAAAGGCAAAGATCGAGAGCGTCGCGCCGACATAGATAACCCCCATGACGAGGTCTTGCACGAGGCGCGCCTCATGCGGCCTCGCGCCAATGAACAGGAAGACGCGGACGACACTGGTGAGAGACCATGCGGCGTTCTCCCACCAGACGATTTTCGCAAAGCCGGTCAGGATCCGCTGCGATATCGATGCTCCTGGAGAGCCGACTTCGTAGGGTTCGATGCCGTGTGCGAAAAGGAGAGCCGTAAGGAGAACGAAAAAAATCAGCTGGCTGGCGAGGCGCCATCTCGGTCTGTGTCGAAGAGCGACGCGCGTAATCAATGCCGAGACGATGACCAACAGGCCGATCTGAACGATCGGATCCGCCATAAAAGAGAAAAATGCGTAGCTCGACATGCGCGGCATAAGCTCACAACGCGCCCGGCGGCCAGACGGACATGCCGGGTTGGAGACCCGCGCTTTCGCCGTTGGGATCGAGCCTCATCCTGAAGCTGTTGAGATCGTGATCACCGACGGCGCGCGCCGCGCGCCAGACCGCAAATTCACCCAGCGGTCTGAGTTCGGCAACGCGCGCCTCGATGCGGCGCCCGTCCGCGGTCGCCACAGTCGTCACTCCTCCAACCTTGAGCCCATGCAGCATATCCTCGCGCAGCGTGAAGGCGAAATAAGGTTCGCCGTCGACCGATAACGTCATCACTGGCTTGCCCGGCGAGATGATTTCTCCGGGTTCCGCGACGCGAATGCCGACAGTTCCATCGGCGGGCGCGGTCAGCCGCGTCTCGCCAAGCTTCGCTTGCAGCGTTGCGACCGTGGCTTCCGCAAGCACGACTTTGGCTTGCGCCAGGGCCCGCTCCTCGGCGGTCGGCCCCGCGATGGCCGCGGCGTGCTCGGCGCGCTTGGCGTCGAGTTCCGCCTGCGCTTTGGCCAGCGTCGCCGCGCTTTCGTCTCGCTGCTGAAGGCTGGCGAAGTTTTTCGCGACAAGCGTGACCGTGCGCGCATCATTCTCCTTCGCCAGCCGGAAATTGGCGTCGGCTGTGCGCACCGCCTGAGCGTCGATGGCGACTTCTTCGGCGCGCACGCCGGAAAAGACCCTGGCCCGGTCCGCGGCGGCGCTGGCGGCGGCCGCCTTCGCCTCCCCGAGGGCGGCCTCGAGGTCGGGATTGCCGACAATCGCCAGCAATTCGCCCTTGCGCACATGCTGGCCGGGACGGACCGACACGGTCGTCAGGCGCCCGGATGTTTGCGGCGCGATCCGGATTTCCGTCTGCCGCGCCATGCCGAGGAGCGCCGGCTGTTTTGGCGCCGCCTGCTGACGCCGGTAGATCATGGCGCCGCCGGCAAGACCGAAAACGACAAGCGCCGCGAGGGCCTTGAATGCTGGCCTAGTTTTCACCGGTTTCCTCCCTGGCCGAAGCGATCCGGGCGGACAAGACGGTCAATCCCGCGTAGGCGGCCGCCAGCAGCCAAAGGCGCCCCAGTCCTTCGAGACATCGGCCAGCGTCGCGCCCATCTGGTTGAGGCGCACCAGCCCGTCGATTCCCGACGTGCTCGGAAATATCCCGCTGAAGATGCGGAGCGCCTCGGGCACCGCCTCAAGCGGCCAGAGACGCCGACCATGAAGAACAGCGGCAGGCTGAAAGCGATCAGCAAAAGGACAGCCGTTTCGCGCCGCTGGAACCAGGCGCCGACAAATTGTCCGAGGAAGCTCACCGCCAGGATGAAGGGAGCCGCCAGCGCGAACATTTCGCCGGGGCTCCCGACGGCGGAAAATCCATAGAGACGCGGCAGGATAATGAGGTAGAGCGCGAAAGCCGGAAGCGCCAGCAGCAGATGCGCGAGGCCCTGACCCAACACAGCGGCGGGCGCGCCGCGCTGAAGACGGGCATGCCGGTGCGCCCCGTTCGAAGGCGACGCCGCCGAGCGTCGCCGATCCCATCGCCAATGTCTGTTGCAGGATCAGGATGAAGGCGGCGGGAACGACATAGCTTCCATAGCCCCCTGTCGGGTTGAACAAGGGTTGGTTCAGGATTTCGACCGGAGACACCCTTGTCAGCGCCGCGCGAAAAAGACTGCCGTCGGAACGGGCGCCACGCGACAGTATTTCGGCGGTCACGGCGCCGGCTGCCTCCTGAATGCCCTGAAGCGTGCGATTATACAGCAGGAAATAGGCCGAATCGACATAGGCGGGCAACCGCGCGCCGTCGCCCTTCAGCACATCGCGCTCGGCGCCTGCCGGGATGCCGACGATGGCGAACACCTCACGCCGCGTCAGCGCGATTCGCGCCTCGGCGAGCGTGGCCGGCCGCGCGGCGACTTTGATGGCCTCGTCGGCGTTCAAGGCCTGAATGATGGTTCTGCTGAGATCGCTTTCGTCGTCATCGACGACGGCGATCGGCACGTTGCGGAGCAACTGCCCGACATAGGGTTGGGGGTAAAGCGCGCCGTAGAGGATGGGCCCCATCACGATCAGACCGAACACCCCCCGGTCGCCGAGAACGCGTAGATATGCGGCTGCAAAGGCCTGGACAACTCCCAAGCGTGCGCGGACTTCCGCTTCCGGCGCCGCCTCCGGGGCGATGGCGGCGCTTTTTGCGACGGTCCGCAGCCGCAGGCAGGCCAGTCCAAAAAAACCCGTCGCCAGCCCGCCGAGCGCGATGAAAGGCGTGGAGGAATTGACGACAGGAACACCCCGCGCCGCTTGATCGATCAAAATCTGGACGTACCAGCGCAAAGGCAGAAGAGCGCCCCACGTCCTTGCGAACCACCCCATTGAAATGATGGGAAAGCCTACCCCGGCGAAACCAAAGGCGGGCGAGCAGACGATCCCGGTCAGCGCCAGCCCGAGCGCCAGGTTTTTGACCAGAAGCTGAAACAAGGCCCCGACCGACAGATAGGCGATCACCAGCAAGCAGCCGGCGCTCCCCATCATGACCGCATTGCCACGGAAAGGAATACGGAACACCCCGTGGATCACGCCAATTCCGACGGCCATCATGATCATGAAGATGCCGAAATAAGGCGCCAGCTTGCCGACCAGCGCCGTCAGCGCATTGCCGCCCGCTGCCGCCATCCATTGCTGCAAGCTGCGGGACGCGAATTCCGATCCGACCGCATAGCCGCCGGCTATGGCGACCAATATGTGGAGCACAGTCGGCATGATCGTCCGCAACAGGAACTGCACATAATTAAGGGCGGGATTGGTCAGCACATATTGTTCGACGGTCAGCGGCCCCGGACTATAGGAAGTCTGGACGCGCCCCTTCGGCAAAGTCGCCGCCGCCGCCGAGAGCGCCGATTGAATGGCGCTGGAGGCAATATTGCCGGGGGTGAAATACTGCTTGTTGTAGAAAATGACCGTTTGCGGCCGCCTGGCGCCAAAAATGTCGCGCTCCAGATGCTGAGGTATGTAGACCGCGGCGAGCGCTTCGCCCGAACGTATGGCGTGCATCGCGCCGTCGAGGTCGGAATAGCGCGACGTCACGTTCACGCCCGGCGCCGAGTCGATCGCTTGGACGAAGGTCATCGACGTCTGCGAGTGGTCCAGATCCACAACAGCCACATGAAGGTGGCGGATGACCGCATTGCTGAAGGTCGCCGCGAGGAGCGTAAAGGCAATAAGGGGAATGCCGACAACCAGAAACAGCGCGGTTTTGTCGCGCCAGATCCACAAAACCTCCCGGCTTGCAACCGCGAGAAACCCGGAACGCGACTGAGCGGCCATCACCGCGCCTCCTTCCAGTCGACATAGGCGCTCATGCCGGGACGCAGTTCCGCGATGCTGTTGACGGGATAAGCCCTGATTTCGAAGGTTCGCAGATCGAAATCGCCGGTGGCCCGCGTCGCCCGCCATCCGGAATATTCGCCGCGCGTCGCGATGGTCCGCACCGCGACCTTGACCGGCTTGTCGCCGAGCGCCGGAATCCGAACCTGAAACTGGTCGCCAACCTTGAGCCCCTTGACGAGGTCCTCGCGCAAGTCGAAACGCAGCCAGACATCGCCGAGATCGACCAGCGACAGCAGCGGCACGCCCGGCGATACATATTCGCCCAGTTCGGCGCCGATCTGATAAACCTGCGAAGCGATCGGAGCCTTGACGGTCAATTCCGCGACCTGGGCCTGCAGCGCCTCGATCGAGGCTTGCGCCTTGACGACAGCGGCTTTCGCCACCCCGCGTTCTTCGACGGTATATCCGGCCGTCGCCTCGTCAAGGGCGAGCCGGGCCTGTTCCGCGCTGCGTTGCGCCACATCGAGCGAATCGGTCGCCTCGTCGAGTTTCTGGACCGAAGCAAATTCATGCGCGGAAAGCAGTCGGGTGCGGTCATAGTTTTTCTGCGCCAGGGTCACGTTGGCGGCCCCCGAGGCGACAGCGGCTTTCCGCGCCGCGATAACTTCCTTGCGCGTTCCGACCAGGATCCGCGCGAGATCCGCCTCCGCCACCGCCTTGGCGGCCTCGGCCTCTTTCAGTTGCGCGACAAGTTGCGGGTTATCGATCTCGACCAGTGTCTGCCCCGCGGCGACCTGGTCTCCACGTTCAACCGGCCTTTTCGCCACGCGCCCATCGACACGCGCCGCGATGTCGATCCGCGTCGCGTCCGCTTCGCCCTGGATCAGCAGGGGTTGCGGCTGAACGACGAACCACAGCGACAGCCCAACGATCGCCGCGACCGTGATCGCGACGATGGCGGCGGCCGCCTTCGGCGCCTTGGGCTGCTGTTCGGTCGCGGCGGTGGAACGCGGTTGAACCGGCTCGTATTCGTCTATTTCGGGAGGCTGCGCCAACTCGGTCATTCGAACGCCCTCTTGTTGAAGGTCCCACGAATTCTTGATGACAGCGTCAATGTGGCGGCTATATCTTAGCTGTTCCACTTTATTTGACTATAATTCTACGCCGTCGACGGATTTCGACAAAAGGTTTTTGTCGGGACGCGAACGCCCTCCGCAACCGTCGCCTTGGCTATTTTCGCCAAAGCGCCAGAAGTTTAGCCCTCATTGCGGCGACCTGTCGCGTCCCCTGATCGGGGGATATCGACAACGGGCGATCCGCCTGTAGTCTGTTCGCCGGTCATCAAATCGCGGCGAACGCCCATCGCAACGCGGTTTTTCGCTGTGGAACAAGGGATTCTGATGCGCTTTTGCCAGTATAAGTCCTGACTTATGCAGTATTCTTTTTTTTGCCGAGCTGGCTGCGCCGAACGACATTGCCGCCGATAAAATTGCACTGACGGCGGGGGCGATCTTGGCCGGGCGCCCTGGTCGGCCCCCCGAACAGGGGATTCCGCCGTCGTCGTTTCGGCGCCTATCGTCGAGGGGAAATACGCCAACGCCTGAAAGGAAAAGCCATGCGGGAATTTGACGTAGCCAAGCAAGCCTTCGCCATGCCGTTAACAAGTCCGGCCTTCCCAAAAGGACCGTATCGCTTTTTTGAGCGCGAATATCTCGTCATTACCTACCGCACCGATCCCGACAAATTGCGCGCGGCGGTTCCGGAACCCTTGCAGATCGATCCGCAACAGCCCTACGTCAAATACGAATTCATGCGCATGCCCAACTCGACCGGCTTTGGCGATTACACCGAAACGGGACAGGTCATTCCGGTGTCGTTAGGCGCGAGGAAGGGCAGCTATAGCCACAGCATGTTTTTGAACGACGATCCGCCGATCGCGGGCGGACGGGAATTGTGGGGTTTTCCCAAAAAGCTCGCCAATCCCTGCCTTAAGGTCGAAATCGATTGTCTGGTCGGAACTCTGGATTACGGCTCCGTGCGCGTCGTGACGGCGACCATGGGCTATAAACACGGCTGGGCCGACCTGGGACCCGTTCGCGCCTCGCTCGCAGCCCCCAATTTTCTCCTGAAAATCATACCGCATGTCGATGGGTCGCCGCGCATCTGCGAACTGGTCGAATATTACCTCGATGACATCGACCTGAAATGGGCCTTTACCGGCCCCGCGAGCCTTGACTTGACCTCGCATGCCCTGGCTCCGGTGGGCGACCTTCCCGTGCTTGAAATCATATCGGCGTCGCATTTCAAGGCGGATCTGACGCTGATGCTGGGCAAAGTCGTTCACGACTATCTCTCGATCGAGCAGAGGAGCAGGAAATGCGCCTGAAAGACAAAGTCGGCATTGTCACCGGGGCGGCCAGCGGCATCGGCAAGGAAATCGCCCTGACCTTTGTGCGCGAGGGCGCGAGGGTCGCCATCGCCGACCTCAATCTGGACGCAGCTCTCGCGACGGCCCGGGAGTTCAAAACCCTGAGCGGCGCGGACGCCGCCATGGGCGTCGCGATGGATGTCTCCAATGAAGCGCAGGTTGAAGCCGGCGTCGACAAAGTCGTGGAGCAATTCGGCGGATTGGACATCCTCGTCAGCAACGCCGGCATACAGACGGTGGCGCCGATTGACCAGTTCGATTTCGCCAAGTGGAAACAACTGCTCGCCATCCATCTCGACGGCGCCTTCCTGACAACCCGCGCCGCCTTGCGCCAGATGTATAAAGCCGGCAAGGGCGGGAGCATCATCTACATGGGCTCCGTCCATTCGAAGGAGGCTTCCGTGCTGAAAGCCCCTTATGTCACGGCCAAGCACGGCCTTATTGGCCTGGCGAAAGTTGTCGCCAAGGAAGGGGCGAGCCATGGTGTTCGCGCCAATGTCATCTGCCCCGGCTTCGTCCGGACGCCGCTGGTCGACAAGCAGATTCCCGAACAGGCGAAGGAGCTTGGCATTTCCGAACAGGACGTCATCAAGAAAGTCATGCTGAAGGAAACCGTGGACGGCGAATTCACGACGGTCGAGGACGTCGCGCAGGCGACCCTGTTCTTCGCGGGCTTCGAGAGCAACGCCCTGACCGGTCAATCGATGGTCGTCAGTCACGGCTGGTTCACGCAATGAATATCCGGGAGAGAGCCATGAAACATCTCAGCCGGCGCCACGCCGGAACGCGCCAAAAAGGGCGGCGGCCCTTTCGAGACCATTGCTCTCGTCCTGCAGGGCGGCGGCGCCTTGGGGTCCTATCAGGCGGGGGTCTATGAAGCGCTCGCCGAAGCCAACGTGCATCCGGACTGGGTCGCCGGCATTTCGATAGGCGCCATCAATTCGGCGATCATCGCCGGCAACGCGCCGCAGGAAAGGGTGGAAAAGCTCAAGGGATTCTGGGAATTCATCACCGGAAATCCCTGGCTCGACTGGGCGATCCTGTCGGAGGAGCTGACGCCAAAGGGAGACTTGGCGCGCACCTTTTTCAATCAGGTCAGCGCGGGCTTCGCCATGTTCCAAGGAGTCAATGGATTTTACGCGCCGCGCCATCCAGCTCCTTTTTTACATCCCAACGGAAGCCTTGCGGCGACGAGCTTCTACGATACCGGCAGCCTGAAGCCGACGCTGGAGCGGTTTATCGATTTCGACCGCATCAACAGCGGCGAGACCCGACTGAGTGTCGGCGCGGTGAATGTCCGAACGGGCAACTTCATCTATTTCGACAACACGACCCACATGATCCGTCCCGAACATGTAATGGCGAGCGGGTCCTTGCCACCCGGGTTTTCAGCCACGGAAATCGATGGCGAATTTTATTGGGACGGCGGGCTCATCTCGAATACGCCATTGCAATGGGTTGTCGATGGCGAAACGCGGCAGGACACTCTGGCGTTTCAGGTCGATCTCTGGAGTGCGGTGGGCGATTTTCCGGGCGACCTGAGGGAGGTGTCGACGCGCCAAAAGGAAATTCAATATTCCAGCCGCACCCGCACCGCGACGAGCCATTTCAAACACATGCAGCGGCTCCGCTATGCGCTCGCCAACCTTCTGTCACGCCTCCCGCCCGAATTGCGCAATGGCGAAGACGTGGATCTCCTTAAGGAAGCAGCAGATCACAAGGTCTACAATGTTGTCGAACTGATCTACCGGTCGCGAAAATATGAAGGTGACTCAAAGGACTATGAGTTTTCTCGGCTGACCATGAAGGAGCATTGGAAGTCTGGCTATGAAGACACCCTGTCCGCGCTCGAGCATCCCGAAATATTTGAACGCCCTCGCAATGCGGACGGGGTGCTGACTTTCGATTTTTTCGAAAAAACCGATCTTTCTCCCCGATGACGCGATGACCATGTTGCGAATTCCGTATCGATGAATCGTAACGACGTCGCGCCGTGTCTTGAGCGGTCGCCGATCCCCAATTGCGCCGCGCTCCCCCATCGGGGGGATAAGGACGAGCAGTGCGCTCGCAATACAATCAGCGCAGAAGCAAGCCTTGGTCAAGCCTAGGTAGAGCGAAGCGCAAAGGGCGAATGCCGGCGCGAACGGCGCGTTGGACGGGATGGATGTCGGACAGCAAGCATTTTATTCCGCCGAGGGATCTAGTTGTTTAGTCACGGCATTCGTAACGAGCATCCCGCGTTATGGGCAGCCGCTGATCCGAAGCATCAAAGGGCTAATCGTATGAGCGATATCCGCAAAACGGACAGCAGTGAAGGCCCCTGGGCGCGCATCAACCGTTACTTTTCGTATCTGGATACGACGGAGGCGGACATGACCGGTTTTCTCAGCGACCGCATGAGCGCTCTTGAAAGTCAGGTTGCTGAGTTGAAAGCGGAGCTGGCCCTGTCCGCGCGGCACCCCCCGGGGGATAATGATCGCCCCTAGAGCGGCAGTGTGTGTCGAGGGCGACCACATCCTTGGCGACCTGCTGCGTCGCGCGCGACCCAGGCTCCCAAAAAAGGGTAGCCGAAGGAAGATTAGGTCAAGTCACAAACAATCGAGCCGTTCGAAGCGACGTCGGCTCGATGCGTTGGCGGCGGGGCCGGCGACAACCTTGACGCCCTTGGACAGCGGTCGGCCTGTCGCCTTATCGATCAGGATCGGCTTGATCGGCAGTCCGGTGCCCGGATCAACCAACTCGACGCTACGTCCCTCCGGCGCGAAGTTCTCGTTGCCCCAAGCGACGAGCATGAGAAGTACGGGGCGAAAACTGCTGCCGACATCGGTCAGGACGTACTCATGCCGAAGCGGCTTTTCGCAGTACTGACGTCGTTGCAGCAGCCCGGACTCGACCAGGTCGTTGAGTCGTCGCGTCAGCGTGTTCGTCGCAATTCCCAGATTCATCTGGAAATCGTCGAAGCGCGTGACGCCGTAAAAGGCCTCGCGCAGAATCAGGATGTTCCACCAGTCGCCGACGCGCTCAAGGCTTCGGGCGATGGGACATTGCATGTTGCCGACGGTTTTTCGTTTCATGGCTTAATCTACCGGTCAATCGCGACTAATCCTTTCATTGGATCGATTGTAAGAGCGCTGTCTTTAACGCTTCGTCCAACCCGCGCGCCACTTCGGTGACACGGTCGTCGCCAAATTGTCCGAACAGACTCGATGGCTGATCATAGGCAAAAATGCATCCTCCCGCGCCGTCCTCGACCAAAGTCACTCTGACTGGCGCGTAAAGCGCCGCCTGAAGCTGATGCCGCGTCATTTTTGTCGCAGTGAGTGGATTTCCAATCTCGTACTGGAATGCCTTTCGGGGCTGGCCGGCGACGCGCAAAAGGGCGCCGTGATCGCGTTTGAGGAATATGAAAAGCGAAGCTTTTCCAATCCGTTCTTCCGCTGCTTGGAGGTCGCCGGAAGCCAAAGCATTCAGAATTGCGGGATCGAGGAGCGGCAGCTCGCTTTCCAAGCTTTTCGCGACCGAATTGAAGTCTCGGATCGAGTGAATTTCGATATGCTCCACGGTCACGGAAAGAGTTGCGATCGACATGTCGGCAGCTGCTTTCTCCGGCGTCATGAGGGAGAGTCCGATCAGCGCGCCGGCGCCGGTGAGGCGCGCCAAATTGAAAAGCCAGGCCATTTTTTCGTGTCCGCTTGAGGTGGTCGTCGTTTTTGGCCTGCCCTGATCAATGGGCCTCGGCGGGAGGTCCTGCCGGGGGCGCAACCTTTCGCATTAGCAGGACCATGGCGGTAGCGACCGCAAAGCAGGCGCCTAATGCCGCGAAGGCGTCGGAATAAGTCAACACCTGCGCTTCCCGGTAGGTCAGCGCCCACAACTCCTTGAGCGCCCCGGCCTGTCCATGCAGCGGGTCGCCGAAAACCGTCGCTCCCCGCGCGGAAACCAGCCTCAGGCGCTCCGCCATCGCGCCATTGGTCGCGTTGAGATGTTCGGCCAGCCGCAGGAAGTGCAGATTGGTCCGGTCTTTCAGGATGGTTCCGCATGCGGCGATACCAATCGCCCCGCCCAGATTGCGCATGAGGTTGAACAGCCCCGACGCCAGCTTCAGCTTGTTGGGAGCTAGGCCGCCCAGCGTCAAAGTCACGGCCGGCGGCACGGCGAATTGCTGAGCGACGCCCCGCAGCGCCTGTGGAAAAAGCAATTCTCGCCAGCCCCAGTCATGTGTGATCGGCGTAAAGGCCCACATGCTCACGCCGAACAGGGCCAGGCCGAACATCAGCAGCCAGCGCAGGTCGATCCGCCTGCGCGCAGAAGGCGTAAAAAGGGATCGCGGAAATCTGAAACAAGCCAGTGGTGAAAACGGCGGGCGCCGATCTGCAGCGCGCTGAAGCCGCGCACGCGGCCGAGAAAAAGCGGCGTCAGATAAATGGTCCCAAAAATGCCGACGCCGGTGATGAAGGAGAAAAAGCAACCCAGCGCGAAGTTGCGGTTTTTCAAAGCCGTGAGGTCGACGACGGGATTGGCCGTGGTCAGGCTGCGCAAGACGAAGCCGATGCCGGCTGAGGCCCCGATATCCATGCCGCCGCGAAAATGGTCTCGTCTTCGAACCAGCCCCAGCGCGGGCCTTCCTCCAGCGCATATTGCAGGCAGCCGAGGAAAACCGCCATCAAGGCGATGCCAAGATAGTCGGCGCTGCGGATCAGCGACAGGTTCGGCTTGTCGATGCGAAGCATCAGCGGCACGGCTATGGCGATGAAAACGCCCGGAACGAGATTGATGAAGAACAGCCAGCGCCAGGAAAAATTGTCGGTGATCCAGCCGCCGACCGTCGGCCCCAGCGTCGGCGCGAGCGAAGCGATGGCGCCGATGGTCGCCGCCGCGATGACGTTTTTCTTGCCGGGAAAAAGGCGAAGGCGGTGATGAAGACGGTCGGGATCATCGAACCGCCGAGAAAGCCCTGCAAGGCGCGGAAAACGATCATGCTCTGGATGTCCCAGGCCCAGCCGCACAGCAAGCTGGTGAAGGTGAAGCCGGCGGCCGAGACGCAGAACAGCCACCGCGTCGACATCACCCGCGACGAGACAGCCCGACAGGGGAATGACGATGATTTCGGCGATCAGATAGCTGGTCTGGACCCAGGCGACCTCGTCGGGGCCGGCGGAAAGTCCGCCGCCGATATCGCGGAGAGAGGCGGACACGATCTGGATGTCGAGAGCGCGATGAAGAAGCCGACGCACATATGGCGAAAACGAAGATCTTGCGCCTTTGCTTTACAGCTCCGCCGACCGTTGCGCTTCGATGGTGGGCAATGCGCCCGCGACGGCGGCTGCTCATCGGACGGTCTGCGCGGTCGGGCCAAGGCGCGTCGGCGCCTTGTTGCGGCGCGTCGCCGCCGCGCTGATCGACTTCGGCCGTGACCGAAAGGCCCGGGCGCAGCTTGCCGAGGGTCTGCGGCGTCGCCGTCGAGCTGGATGTGTGGGGGCACGCGCTGCACGATCTTGGTGAAATTGCCGGTGGCGTTTTCCGCCGGCAAAACGCTGAATTGCGCGCCCGTCGCCGGCGCAATGCTGGCGACGCGACCGGTGGATGCTGTCTCGCCGGGTGGCGACATCGGCGACGATGGTCGCCTTCTGTCCCTTGCGCATTCCCGGCAAGTTGGCTTTCCTTGAAATTGGCGTCGATCCAAAGGCCGTTGGCGGGCGCCAGCGACAGCAGCGCCGCCCCGGCCGTGGCGTAGGCGCCGGTGCGCGGCCCGGTTTCCGACGACTTCGTCGATGGGCGCGCGAATTTCG
>CAWFBN010000091.1:0-18821 GCA_963813955.1 uncultured Alphaproteobacteria bacterium
AGCGCCGCGGAATCAATCTGCAATCGGCAAGTTGACAGGGCGGAGAATCTGCGCCAAGCTGTCTGTGGATTTAGCGTAAGAATTCCCTTGCCAAATAGAGGGAGAGCCGAGACCCTTGAGGACACGCTCCCAGTTGGTAGCCATTCCAATTTGAATTAACCGAGACGTTGGTTCGTCCAATCAAGAGCCGGGCTGGCAAACAGCCCCGAAGTGGTCTTACCGCTGTAACGAATTTAAGAGTTTAGTAATTATAATTGACCTATGCCAAGACCTAAAAAGGCCAAAACCAAGGCCGCCAAAGCAAGCGCGCAGACGCGGAAGTGCGCGACGAGGCTGTCGAGTCTGCTCCCGTGGCGACCGCGGTAGCGGAAGCGCCCACTGAGGCGCTGCAGGCCAGCCAAACCCGTTGCGAAGACGCGCGAGGCCGAAAAGGCTCCCGCGAAGGGCGCGGCAAAGGAAAGCAAAGACCAGGTTGCCGCTACCGCGATCAACATCGCCACGAGGATTTCGTCGCCCTCCTTCACATTGGCGCGGCCCCAGCTCTGGGCCACGAAGTTGATGCCTTCGGTGGCGCCGCGCACGAAAATGATGTCGCGCGCCGAGGGCGCGTTGAGGAAGCGGCGGGTTTTTTCGCGCGCGGCTTCATAGGCGTCGGTGGCGCGGGCCGCCAGCGCGTGGGCGGCGCGATGGATGTTGGAGTTCTCGTGCTTGTAGAAATCCGAGATGCGCTCGATCACCGCCAGCGGTTTTTGGGTGGTCGCGGCATTGTCGAGCCAGACCAGCCTTTTGCCGCCGTTGACCCGCTCCTGGCAGGATCGGGAAGTCGCGCTTGATCGTCTCGGGATCGAGCGGAAAGCCGACAGCGCCGCGCGCTGGCGCGACCAGCGGCCGCAGGTCGAGTTCGAGGAAATTATAATGGGCTCTCGGCGCGGAAAGGCTTTCGGCGGAAACGCTTTCCGGCGATCCGGCGGACGCCGGCGCGGCAGGGACAGATCCGGTCTGCGGCGCGGCGGCAACGCCCGGCGCAGCCGGGGCGGGCGTCGAGGCGACCGGCGCGGAGGCGAACGCGGTTTCGGCAAGGAAATAGGCGCCGTCACTCGCGGCCGAAGAGCCGCCGCCGTCAAGCGGATGGGCGCGATGCGCCTCGCGGCACGAGTTGCGCGGGTTCGCCCATATTGAACGGCTCGCCCGGGCTGAGCGAACCGGCCGAGGCGCCGGGCAGCGGCGGCTCGCCATAGCCGGGGGGCAGCAGCGGACAGGCTCGGCGCATGGGGCGCGGTGAGATTGGGCGTCGGCACGATGGAGGGAATGGTCGAGGGCGGCAGGTCGGGCGGCCCGACCAGCGGATTGGCGGGCGCATAGGGCGCGGCCGTGGTCACGATATTCGGCGCCGGGAAAAAGGCCGGGCTCGGCGGCGCGACAGGCACGCCGGGATCGGCCGATGACAATTCGGACTTGCGGCGGTCTGGTTGGGCGCCAACTGGAACAAGGCGTTGGCCATGCGGGCGATCAGCGCGGGATCGGGGACTCCCGATTGCACGCCGGACGGCGGTATCCGGCGCGAGCCGGGGAAACTTCAGAGGCTGAAAGGCCAAACGGCATTTTCTGATCCTGCGCGCAAATTTCGACTGGGAAGAACGGCGCGGCCTATGAGGGCCGCGCGGATTGCAACTGGGCGGCGCGGCCCAGGGGCCGCGCCACGATTACTTCGCCTTGGCGTAAGTATCTTTATAATCGTGATATTTATCGAGATCGACGTCTTCGAGGATCGCCAGCGCGTCTTCAGTGAGCACGGCGGTCGAGCGATAGAGCGAGATCAAGTAGGAGGCGATCGCCTTGCGGTTGATGCCCATGAAGCGCACCGACAGGCTCGGCGCCACTTCGCCGGGAATGCCGGGCTGGAACAGGCCGATCACGCCCTGACGCTTTTCGCCGGTGCGCAGCAGCAGGATCTTGCTCTTGCCGTTTTCGTCGACCGGCAGTTTATCGGAGGGAACCAGCGGCACGCCGCGCCAGGTCATGAAGGGCGAGCCGAACAGGGTGACCGTGGGCGGCGGCACGCCGCGCCGGGTGCATTCGCGGCCAAACGAGGCGATGGCGCGCGGATGGGCCAGGAAGAACGCCGGCTCTTTCCACACCTTGGTCAGCAATTCGTCGAGATCGTCGGGGGTCGGCGCGCCGGTGCGCGTCCGGATGATCTGCGAGGGCGCGGCATTGGCGATCAGGCCATAATCGCGCATTGTTGATGATCTCGTTTTCCTGCTTTTCCTTCACCTTCTCGATCAGCAGGCGCAACTGCTCCTGAATCTGGTCGTAGGGGTGGGAGTAGAGGTCGGAAACGCGGGTCTGCACGTCGAGCACGGTGGTGACCGCATTGAGCGAATATTCACGCGGCGCGTCTTCGTAATCGACGAAGGTTTCGGGCAGGTCGGCGTCGACGGTCGCGGGCCGGGCGAGCATTGCACGTCGGCGTCGGTCAGCGCTTCGCCTTCCTTGACGCGGTTCAGGCGGTAGATGCCGGCCTCGACCGGCGTCCAGGGCAGGAAGGACACAAGCCAGCGTGGCGTGATGCCCGACCATTGCGCCCTGGTCTTGGTGGCGTTGGCGAGTTGCCTGGCAGCGGGCTCGCTCAGGGTTCTACGGAGTTCAACATCGTCGGACATGAGTATTCTCGCATGAAAGCGGCGACGCGTTGCTGGCGGAGAATAATTTTCTTCGCGGAAGAAATAATAATTCTCGCTGCAAGCGTCAGCTTATGCGGAACTCTGAGTTCTATTCCGCGGCCCATGCAACAGAGTCAATAATTCTATACTACAAGGAGTTTTCTCTCAATTTTCGCTCAGTTCAAGAAAGATATTTTCTTCGGGCTAAGTTATGGCGGCTGTTCGCCTGGCAATAGCCCGGCCAAGTGGAGGCCGCCGTCGCAAATCGCACAACGCCACCACGGAAAAATGCAATTGCCCTTGAATCGATAGTCGATATATTCCATAGACTAAAAAACGGAGTTTTTCCCATGCCCAAATGGTTCGAAGACAATTCCCAAATCATCGGTCAGCACGCAGCGGGTGCGCCTCAATCGTCCCGTCGATCACGCGCCGGCGACGGCGCTGGCCAAGGAATTCCTGCTCGACGCCAAGGGGCTGGCCGCGTGAGCCTCGCCGAAGTTCCTTGGCGCGGCGACGAAAGCTGCGGTGGACGACATCGTCGGCGAGTTGCGCGCTTTGCGCGCCGCGGAGGCGCCGTTATCGCGGCGTCCCTCCGGACCTTCCGTCGCGCGCGGAAACGGTCGCGGCGGTGGAGGGGCTGGTCGCGGCCCTGTACCCCCGCCATTTCGGTCCTTCCGGCCTCGCCCGGCGGGATGTCGATACCTTCGTCGCGGCCAGGCTCACCGAGAGCCTCGGAGTCTGCGCGGCCGTCGAGCTGGAATTGCGCCTTGCCGGCGAGCGTGAGGGCCGCGACCACGCGGTGAGTCGCCGCGCGGCCAAGATCGTCGCTGAATTCGCCCAGAGACTGCCGCAAGTGCGCCTGTTGCTCGACGCCGATATTCGCGCGGCTTTCATCGGCGATCCCTCGGCTAAAAGCTCGATGAAATCATCTTCTGCTTTCCCGGCGTGGCGGCGGTAATGCGTCATCGCCTCGCCCACCAGCTGTCTCGTCTCGGCGCGCCCTTGGTTGCCCGCATCATCGCAGAAGTCGCCCATTCCGACACCGGCATCGACATACATCCCGGCGCGGAAATTGAGGAAAGTTTCTTCATCGACCACGGCACCGGCGTGGTGATCGGCGAAACCGCGATCATCGGTCGGAATGTCCGGCTATATCAGGCAGTAACGCTCGGCGCCAAACGTTTCGATAAGGATGACAATGGCCAACTGGTCAAGGGTTATCCCCGCCATCCTATCGCTGGAGGACAATGTGGTGATCTATGCCGGCGCGACCATTCTGGGCCGCATCACGATTGGCAGGGGTTCCTCGATAGGCGGCAATGTGTGGCTGACGCATAGCGTGCCGCCGGGCGCCATCGTCACCCAGGCCAAGCCGATCGAGGACATTTTTAGCGACGGCGCGGGCATCTGAGCCTTTCCGCGCCTGCTGAACCGTCGCGCAAGCCTAGAGCATGATGTGTTTATACGGAAGCGTATCCTGAGTTTTGGAAGTAATTCGCGCATTCGTCTGGCTTGAACATTTCCAGGAGGGCTCCGGCGCGCCGCCATGTCGTTTCGACGGTGCGTTCTGCGGCGGCGCGCATCAAATGTTTGAGTTTGGAGAAGACCTGTTCGATCGGGTTGAGGTCTGGACTGTAGGGTGGCAGGAAGACGAGGCGCGCGCCGGTAGCGCGAATGGCTTCGCGCACCGCTTTGCTCTTGTGGCTGCCGAGATTGTCGAGGACGACGATATCGCCCGCGGTCAGCGTTGGAGCCAGAACCTCAACGACATATCGATGGAAGGCGGCGGCGTTGATAGGTCCATCGAGGACGAAAGGCGCCTCGATGCGGTCGCAGCGCAAGGCGGCGAGAAAGGTCATGGTCTTCCAATGGCCGAAGGGGACGAGCGCTTTCAGACGGCGGTCGCGTGGACCCCAACCGCGCAACGGCGCCATGTTGGTCTTGATCCAGGTCTCATCAATGAACACCAGCCGCCTGGGATCGACTTTACCTTGCCGGGCTTTCCAGCGCAGCCGATGACGCGCGACATCAGCGCGCTCCTGTTCGCTGGCGAAGACGGTTTTTTTTGAAGCTCAACTTCTCGTCATGGGCAAAGGTCCAGACCGAGCGATAATCGACGCACACACCACGCTCGGCCAGTTCCTTCACCAAGCCGCGCAGCGTGAAAGGCTCGCGCATTCGCACCCTGAGCCAGTCGGCGTTGGCGCCCGCGAGCACACGCGGCTTATGCCCCCCGATCTTGGCCGGCGACACGCTGCCGGTCTCCCTCAGTCGGCGTGACCACTTCGAAACGCTGGAAGGACTGATCACCAACGCCGCCGCTATCGCGCGGATCGACTCGCCAGCAGCGACGCGAGCCATTGCCCGTTCACGAAGATCATTCGAACAAGGTTGCGTCATCCATGCCGGCCTCCGTCTCCGGTATGGATTTTGAATCAGAAACAAAGCGATTCGGGAATCCCAAATCGATTCTCTTCAAATTCATCCTGCTCTAGAGCCTTTCCGATCCGATGGAATCGGATCGGGGCTCCAGGTTTTGTTTTTACGCGTTTTCTTCACGCGAACCGGCGTCCACTTCGCTTGAAAACGCTCTAAGCGCGGTCATCGTCGCCCCACCGCCAGCGCGGTGGCTCGCCCTTAAGCCAGCATATGCCGGTGAACAGGGCGGAAAGAACGATCACAAAAACGAAAAAGACGGCTGGCGCCTGATGAGGCGGAAGAAGAACACGCCCGCTGCGACCAGCCAACAAAACGCGATGAGGACGAGCCAGCCTTGCCATGCGACAGGCAGGCCCCAACCCCAGCCGTAACGTTTGGCTGGAAACCAAAATCCGGATTTGGACGGCATGACGACCTCCCGACTTGGGCGAGCAGGGGGAGGTGGTGCCGGCGGAGAGGATTGAACTCCCGACCTTCGGTTTACAAAACCGCTGCACTACCGCTGTGCTACGCCGGCCCATTGACGCCGTTTTCCGACGCCTATTCGGTAAAAAAAACTGCTACCAGCCCCGCGTCCCGGGCGCAAGGGGCGCCGGGGCGTCCCTTGCCTAAACAAAAGTCAGTCGCTGGCGAAGATGTTGCGGTCCTTGGTTTCGGGGATCAGCAGCAGGCCGACCACGAAGGTCATGAGCGCCACGCCGACCGGATACCACAGGCCGAAATAAATATTGCCGCTGGCCGCGACCATGGCGAAGGCGAGGGGCGGCAGGAAGCCGCCGAACCAGCCATTGCCGATGTGATAGGGCAGCGACACCGACGGTGTAGCGGATGCGGGTCGGGAAGAGTTCGACCAGTTGCGCGGCGATCGGGCCATAGCTCATGGTCACCAGAATGACCAGTAGCCGACAGCAGGCCGAGCACCAGCGGCTTGTTGATCTGGGCCGGATCGGCGACGCGAGGATAGCCGGCGGCCTGGATCGCCGACGTGACTTCCGCTTCGAAGCGCGGCGCGCTTCTGGGGCAGCGCGTCCCTGGCGAGGCCGGCGCCGTCGAACGCCGGCGATCTCCTTGCCGCCGATCAGGATCCGCGCCAGAGCACCGGCCGGCGCGGCTTCGTTGGAATAATTCACGCCCGCATTGGCCAGAATATTCTTGGCGAGATCGCAGGAGGTCACGAATTCGGCGTTGGCGATCGGATCGAACTGGAAGGTGCATTTGGCGGGATCGGCCATCACCCGGACCGGCGACGTCGCCTGCGCCTGCGCCAGCGCGGGGTTGGCGGCGTAGGTCAGGGCCTTGAAGATCGGGAAGTAGAGCAGGGCGGCCAGAAGGCAGCCGCCGAGAATGATCGGCTTGCGGCCGATGCGATCGGAAAACCAGCCGAAAAACACGAAAAACGGCGCGCCGAGGATGAGCGAGCCCGCGACCAGCAGGTTGGCGGTGGTCGCGTCGACTTTGAGCGTCTGCGGTGAGGAAGAACAGCGCGTAGAATTGGCTGGTGTACCAGACCACGGCCTGACCCGCCGTGCCGCCGAACAGCGCGATCAGCGCGATCTTGGCGTTGCGCCACGTGCCGAAAGCTTCCGACACCGGTTGAAGCGAGCCGCGTCCCAGCTTTTTCATCTGCTTGAAGGCCGGCGATTCGCTGAGCTGCAGCCGCATCCATACCGAGGCGACCAGCAAGACGAAGGAAATCAGGAAGGGAAAACGCCAGCCATAGACCTCGAAATCCGCTTCGCCGATCAGGTAACGGAAAAACAGGATGACCACCAGCGAAAGCAGCAGGCCCAGCGTGGCGGTTGTCTGAATCCACGACGTGTAATAGCCGCGCCGGCGCTGTGGCGAATGTTCGCCGACGAAAATCGCCGCGCCGCCATATTCGCCGCCAAGCGCCAGACCCTGCGCCAGACGCAGCAGGACCAGAAGGATCGGCGCGGTGATGCCGATGGCGTGATAATTGGGCAGCAGGCCGACGAGGAAGGTCGAAAGGCCCATGATCAAAATAGTCAGCAAAAACGTGTATTTGCGTCCGACCAGATCGCCGAGACGCCCGAACACCACGGCGCCGAAGGGGCGCACGGCAAAGCCGGCGGCGAAGGCGAGCAGGGCGAAGATATAGGCGGCGGTCGGATTGACGTTGGAAAAGAAATTTTTGGCGATGATCGAGGCGAGCGAGCCATAAAGATAGAAATCATACCATTCGAAAATCGTGCCCGCCGAAGAGGCCAGCACGACCCGTCTTTCCTGCGAGGTCATCGGGCGGCTGCGGTCGTCCGCCTGCGCCATGGTGGCTTGGGTCATGCTTGAAATCTCTCCTCGCGAGAACTTGTCCTCGATCGTAAGCTGTGGTTCGCTTGATTTGAGTCAATATCCGCCACACGCCCGCCCGAGCGCAAGCGCCCGGAAGCCAAAAACGCGCCAAAAAGGCCGCGATGAGAGGCGACATTAAGTCTATGGTCTATTTATCCAGAGCGGCGCGGGCCAGTGTCAGAGCGACGGCGCAGGCGTTTGAAACATTGAGGCTTTTGATCTCGCCCGGGAGGTCCAGCCGCGCCAGCGCGTCGCATTTGTCGCGCGTCAGACGCCGCAATCCCTTGCCCTCGGCGCCGAGCACCAGCACCGTGGGGCGGGAGAGCGGGGTCTTGTCGAGGCTTTCGGGGCCTTCCAAATCCAGCCCGACGCGCAGATAGCCGGCAGCGCCGAGTTGGTCGAGGGCGCGGGCGAGGTTGACCACTTCGACGATCGGCACATGCTCGAGTCCGCCCGAGGCGGCTTTCGCCAGCACGCCCGAAAATTCCGGCGCATGGCGATCGGTGGTGATGATGGCGTCCACCGCAAAGGCGGCGGCGGTGCGCAGAATCGCGCCGACATTATGCGGATCGGTGATCTGGTCGAGCGCCAGCACCAGCCCGGACCGGGTCTCGATTTCGCTGATGTCGAGCCCTCCAGCGGCCGCGACTCCAGCAGCAGGCCTTGATGCACGGCATCGCGGCCCAGCCGCGCGTCGAGAGCGTCCGCGTCGACGAGATGCAGGAAGACGCCGCTGGTCTTGATGTCCTCGGCCAGTTTCTCCGCCGCAGCAGCAGTGGCGAACAGGTCGAGACAAGTGCGCTTTTTGACGCGCAAGGCTTCGCGGACGGCGTGATAACCATAGAGAACGGCGAGTTCGGCCGAGGGCCGGCGGAAAGCGCGCCCACCCGCCTCAGCGGCGGGACGATGCGATTCGGGTCGCGGCTGCGGTTTGGCGGCTTTTCCGAACGGCCTCGGCTTTTTCGCGTGTTCGCCGGAAGGTTTCGGCTCTTCCCGGGAAACACCCGCCGCCTCGCCCGAAAATGGTTTCGGCCCGGCTCTTTCGGGCCGAGGCGTGAATTTCGTCCTGTCGAGCCGCCGTCCGCCTGTTTTCTTCATTTTCGCCTCCGCCAACCCCCGTCGTGTCACGCGGGCGGTGTTTTGGCAATCGGGGCGGTGGGAGCCTTTTCGTTTTTACAGTTGACATACAAGGCTGGTAAAAGCATAAGCCGCCGTCGAGCGGCCCCGTTGTCACGGGGCTTTTTCGTCACCGGGCGGTCGCCGTCCCTGATGGGAGAGTGTCCCGAGCGGCAAAGGGGGGGGACTGTAAATCCCCTGGCTATGCCTTCGTAGGTTCGAGTCCTACCTCTCCCACCAAACTTCTTTTTTGCATTGTAATCAAGCATCCCGGGCGACGTTCAGTCCGCCTCGCCGCCATTGCTTTGGTTGATCCAGGCCGCCAGCAATTCCCAGATCACCGCCAGCGTGATCGGACCAAGAAACAACCCGGTGATTCCAAATGAAAGGGCGCCTCCGATCACGCCAACGGCAATGACAATCATCGGCGTGGCGAGACCTCGCGCCATGACGATCGGCCGCAGCACATTATCCAGCAGACTGACCGGGATCATGTAGACCGTGAAGAGCAAGGCCGTTGTGGTGTCCTTCGACATCCAGCACCAGATGATCACCGGAACGATCAGCACGGTGGGCCCGACCTGGATCATTCCGAGGATAAGCACGGCAGAGGTCATCAGACTGGCTCCGGGAATTCCGGCGACCGAAAATCCCACGCCTGCAAGCAAGGCTTGCAACATCGATATGCCGACCACCCCTCTCGACACGTTGCGGATGGTGGCGCCCGCGAGCGCCACGAAATGCTCGCCGCGCCCCGACGCGAGTTTGCGCGAAAATTGCCTTAAGGCTGCGATCAACTGGGGCGCGGGCGCGAACAGGAATCCGGAAACCACGATGGCTGCAATGAGTTTGATCATGCCGCCGCCGGCATCGGCAGCCATTCGCAACAGGTTGCCGCCCAGCGGTTTCAGTTGGGGCGCGATCTTGACGAGAGCCGCTTGCAGATTGGTCGAGGCCAAATCCCAGAATTGGTAAACTGCTTCGCCAATCAGCGGCCAGGTTTTCACTGAATTGGCTGGCGGCGGCACTGACACAGCCGATAGATCGAGTTCGGTCGACAGCGTACGCAGACTGTCGATCAGGCCAAGCACGAGCCAGGTCGCGGGACCGATCACGATGAGCAGACTGAAAAAAGTCAGAAGCGCTGCGGCCAATCGACGCCGGCCGCCGAACCTTATGACCATCCAGTCATAGACCGGATAGAGCGCAACGGTCAGCACGACGCTCCATGCCGCGATGGTGATGAAGGGACTGACAAGAATGAACGCCCAGTAAAGTAAAAGGCCAAGCACGCCGAGTTTGATCGTCAACTCGACATAATTGGCGATAAGGCGGTCGCGGATGGCAGAGTCATCTTGCTCGGAGGGCATGTTCACTCCATTCCAATTCGACAGCGTCTCGCGCCCAAGCTTTACAAATCGAAACTTCGTCTGCCAAGTGAATCCACAAAATCAATCTCCTCCCTCGCGAGCAGAGGCGGCGACTGCAACATCGCTGCAAAGTCTTCAAGAATCAATGATCGGTCCCGATGAGAACATAGCGCCACTGTCAAATCTCAAGTTCGCCCGCCAATTATTCTGCTTGTATTCACACCCCTTGACGGACGCTATCTTGTCAAGTGATGATATCGCTACCGCGATTCGCCTTTTATTAAAAATTGCCTTTCCCAAACTGTCCCAAAGATAAATCAATTGATCGGCGTCTCGCCAAAAGGCGGATTGTTATTTATGAAAACCCTCTCAATGTAGGGCTGGGACCGAAAGCCAAAGGCAGAGTATAATGACAGCCTCTGTTAAAGACTATTATGAAATTCTGGAATTAAGCCCGAACGCCAATTCCGGCACGATAGAGCGTATGTTTCGATATTTTGCTCAGCGTTACCATCCCGATAATCCCGACACGGGCGATCGCATCCGCTTCGACGAAATCATGGAGGCGCATGAGACGCTCAAAAACCCAGCCAAACGGGCGCAGCACGATATTCAGCGTGCGAACCATTCTGAATTCCGGTCGAAATTGGGCGAGGAAGCCAACGACAAAAAAGGCATCAAGCGAGATATCGAAATTCAGAACAAGCTGTTATCGATTCTCTATATCAAACGGCGGCGCAATGTTCGAGACCCGGGCATCGGCGATTACGAGCTTGAGGTCATGTTAGGGTGCCCCGCTGAAATTATCGAGTTTCACCTGTGGTACCTTAAAGAAAAAGGCTGGATGAAACGTACGGAGAATGGCACGCTTGAAATTACTGTCGCGGGTGTTGATCACGTCAACGCGGAATTTCAGCGTGAATTGACCAATGGACTTCAGATTGAACCTCCCCACAGCTGAGGAAGCCTGAGGCCAGTTGTCGCAGAGCATTGCAATTGCTCCGCTTGATCCCAACTCCCCATGACGGCCATTTCGATCAGTCGGGTTGGACGCGGAGAAACGCACCATGGCAAAGATCGGCGGCGTGTCTGGAAGAGACGTGCAAGGCGCGGTCAGGCTTGTGCGCGACGCCGCTGTCCGACTCACGGATCTGATCGAGCATACGCATGGGGCCATTCTGAATACGCCCGGCCTCGGCTTGGCAGCGCCTCGCGTGACTGGCGGCGTCACGCGCTTCGTTTACCGCAGTGTCCGGGGCGTGATGCATTTGGTTGGGCATGGGTTGGACCTGGCGCTGGGGGAAATCGCGGGCCGCCAATTGGAAATAGCCACGACGCCGGAACGCGAAGTCGCTTTGGCGGCGCTCAACGGCTTGCTCGGCGACCATCTTGCTGAAACGGCCAACCCTCTTGCGCTCAAGATGCAATTCAGGCGCAACGAATCCGGCCCGAAACCCGGCGGGCGCATTGCTGTGCTAATTCATGGCCTTTGCATGAGCGACCTGCAGTGGACCCGGCGCGATCACGACCACGGCGCCGCGCTCGCCCGCGATTTCGGCGTCGCGCCCGTCTATTTATCCTACAATTCCGGCTTGCACATCTCGACCAACGGAAGGGCGCTCGCGGAGGGTCTGGAAGCACTGATCACGCAATGGCCGGCTCCCATCGAAGATCTGGTGATCATCGGCCACAGCATGGGCGGCCTTGTGGCGCGCAGCGCCTGTTATTACGGCGAAGAGGCCGATCATCTCTGGCGACGGAAACTAAGCAAGCTGGTCTTTCTCGGCACACCGCATCACGGCGCGCCGCTTGAGCGCATCGGTCATTGGGTCGAGGGCATTGTCGGCAAAATCCCCTATGCGTCCGGGATCGCCAGGCTTGCCAAGATCCGCAGCGCGGGCGTCACGGATTTGCGCCATGGCGCCCTCCTAGATGAGGATTGGAGCGCTTCGCGGCCTCGCATCGTCGCTTTGCCGCAGAGCGTCGCCTGTTATGCGATTGCAGCGCGTTTGGCCGCCGGGACCGCGGGAGGGCTGAAGGACAGTTTGATCGGTGATGGTCTGGTGACGGTTGCGAGCGCGATGGGCGACCATCGCGATCCCGCGCGAGATCTCGGCATACCGGCCGATCGGCGGTGGGTCGGCGTGGAGATGGGCCATTTCGACCTGCTCAGCCGTCCAGAGGTTTATCAACAGATCGCGCGCTGGCTCCGTTCTGAAAGTTAGGCGTAGTTTTTAGGGCACGGCAAGAATTGGCACAAAAGCCGACAAAGGTGGCAAGTCAGGTTCCAGGCGGAGAACGGACCGACACGCTAAAAGCAAGCTACGACTTCGGCAACCAAACGCCAGCGCCGCCGTTAAGGTGAAAGCGGACGGCCTCTTGTTGCGTCTCAAGGCCCAATCCGCTTTTGCACTGCTTTTGCCTCAAGACACGATAGAGCCAAGAGGAGAGTGTGATGAAAAATATGAGAAGAATATTCCTGAGCCTGATCCTGCTGTCGCCCGTCACATTTTTTGTCAGCAGCGCTTCAGCGGAAACTAAACTCGAAGCGACCATCTTTTCTTATGATGGTCAAGACTTTATTAGAACCGAAACGACCTTGACACAAGGCGGAAAATCCGCCGTCAATACAAAACTCGACCATAATAGCGCGGCCTACAAAGCCTTGGTCGAAAAACACTCCTACACCGGACCAGCGACCCTTTTTGGTCGAGACTACAACGCCAACTACGCACCGCTCGCCGGTGAAAACGGCCAATTGACTGGCGCCGTGTTTGTGGCCATACCGAAATAGTCGACACCGAGAGAGTTGGCACATCGCGCGCGAGGCTGGGCGAGTGCCAACATTGAGGTTCCCGGTGCGATTAACCCTCTCCCCGGCGCCTAACAGGGCCGGGGAAAGCCGCCGACGGAACCTTCATGTCCTACTGCCGCTTCGAGCCGGTTCCTGCCGTCGCCAAAGCGTTAAGTTTTGATGACTAGGCCCAGGCGCCAGCGCTGGCCAGGATCGTCGCGGCGGCTTTTTCCGCAATCATGATGGTCGGCGCATTGGTGTTGCCGCCGATCAGGGTTGGCATTACGGAGGCGTCGACCACGCGCAGTCCATCAAGCCCTCGCACGCGCAATTCGGGATCGACGACAGACAATCCGTCCTGCCCCATGCGGCAGGTTCCGACCGGATGATAAACCGTGTCGACCCGTTGGCGCAAAATGGCGCGAATATCGTCGTCGCTGCGCACATTGGCAGTATAGAGATCGGCGTCGCGCCTGGAGGCCAGCGCGGGAGCGTCGAGCAGGCGGCGTGTCAGCTTGTAGCCGGCGACCATGTCCTCGACATCGCGCGCGTCGCTGAGGAAATTCGGGTCGATCAGCGGCGGAGACAGCGGGTTGGCGTCGCGCAGGGTCACCGACCCGCGGCTGTGCGGGCGCAACAGGCAGAAGTGACAGGAATAGCCATGCGCGCGTCGCAGCGTGCGCGCATGATTTTCGACAATCGCGACGACGAAATGCAACTGGATGTCAGCCTCTGGCAGATCCGGCCGGGTTTTGAGGAAGCCGCCAACCTCGGCGAAATTGCTGGTGATCATGCCGCGCCCCTCGCGGCGGTAGCGACCGATCTCCTTCACCAGCCGCGCCGCCCCGGCGAGCGAAAATCCGACCAGATCGAGGCTGTGCGCGGTGAAGCCGAAAATGAAATCGGGATGATCCTGAAGATTTTGGCCGACGCCGGGCGCATCGAGGACGACTTCGACGCCCTCCGCGCGCAAATGCGCCTCCGGGCCAACTCCCGACAGCATCAAGATCTGCGGCGATTGCAATGCGCCGGCGCTGAGGATGATTTCACGGCGGGCGCGCAACTTGCGAACCGCGCCATTCTGCTCATATTCAACGCCGATGGCGCGACGACCCTTGAACAGGATTTTTCGCACGCGCGCGCCGCATTCGACCCGCAAATTGTCGCGCCGCCCGATATGGGGCTGGAGATAGGCGCGCGCCGCGCTCCAGCGCTGGCCATTTTTCTGCGTCAATTGATAGATGCCGAGGCCTTCCTGATCCTCGCCGTTGAAGTCATCGCGCAACGGCATTTGCGCCTCGCGCGCGGCCTCGATGAAAATGCCATGATAGGGGTTATCGGTGCGCGAGCGCGCCACATTGAGCGGCCCCTCCGTCCCGTGGAAACGGTCGCGGAAATCCTCGTTGCGCTCGGCCTTCCTGAAAAAGGGCAACACCTCCGCATAGGACCAGCCGCGAGCGCCCTGTTCGGCCCAATGATCGTAATCGCGGGCGGTTCCGCGCGTATAGATCATGGCGTTGATGGCCGACGAGCCGCCGAGCGCCTTGCCGCGCGGCTGATAGCCGCGCCGGCCGTTGAGGCCAGGTTGCGGCGCCGTTTCGAACGCCCAGTTATTGAGAGAGGTCGGCACCATCAAGGCGCCGGCGAGGGGCGTGTTCACCACCCACGAATCTCCCTGTCCGCCGGCTTCGAGCAAGGCGACGCTGGCGTCGGGGTTTTCCGAGAGGCGGCTGGCGACAACGCTTCCGGCGGACCCTCCACCGAGCACCAGATAATCGAATTCGTCCACGGGAGTCTCCCCAAACTAGGCGGTCACCGGACAATCATTCCCCGCGAACAAGGCGGCGGAAAACGCTTTTTCCCGCGAGATGACCGCATCCAGGAAAGGTTTGACGGTTTTCATTTTTCTGAAGGAATCATAGCCTCTTTCGAGAAAATTCTGGAGATCGCCGAAGCCGGCTGCCGCCGCGGGCTTGCGCATCATCGCAAGGGTCGATCCTATGAAACGATGACGCGAAAGCCTGTCGAGCGAAGCGCCAAGATGTTCGATCAGCAGAATCTGGCGTGCGCGGTCGTCCTGGCGCCCGATCTGGCGATAGGCGCGGGCATAGGCGCTCGCGTCGATCATGTTGCCGCCGAGCGCCTCAACCATGTCGGCGTCGAGGCTCTCGGAGAGCGAGTCGAGTTCGATCGCGTCGGCGATCACTTCGAGAGCGTGCGCCGACAACATTTTGGACATGATCGGCACGACGCGCTGCACCAGCGCGTCACGATTTGCGAGGTCGGCCGGCCCATAGAGATCGGTCAGGAAAAAACGCGCGGCGTCGCCATACTCCGCGCTCGCGAGAAGATCGGCGTGGGTGCGGGAAAGTCGGTCCGCCTGCCACTTTCGAAGTTCGGCGCGGGCTGACGAGGCGCGGGAGGACGCCTTTGCGCTCGCCCGCAATCGCGCGGCGGTTTCGATATTCGCCGTCAAACGGCACAGGATGTCATGCTTTTCCGACATGCCAGACTTCGCCTTCAGGGCCTGCCCCATCATCCAAGTACCATATCGAATTAGGGCTTTCCGCCTAAAGGCCGGGCGGACGTGATTCTGCTTCTTTCGCGAACACGCGTCCTGACATAGGCTGAGGGTCGGCAAATTTAACAACGCGGGGCGGAGATGGGCCAGAGCGAACGAATGTCACCGGTTGACACCGCCTGGTTGCGAATGGACCGTTCGGTCAACCGCATGGTCATCGTCGGGGTGATGAAACTCCGTGGTCCCGTCGACATCGACCGGCTGGCGCGCACCCTGTCGGTGCGCCTGCTCGCCTATCCGCGATTTCATCAACGCGTCGAGACCAGTTCGACAGGATCCTGGTGGGTCGATGACGCGCATTTCGACATCGCGCGGCATATCAAGCGGGTGCGGCTTCCCGGCGCAGGAGGAAAAGTCGAACTCGAAGCTTTCGTCGCCGAACTTTGTTCGCAGCCGCTGGATCCGGCGCATCCGCTGTGGCAATTCCACATCATCGAGGATTACGAGGGCGGCGTTGCGCTCGTGCCGAGATTCCATCACGCCATAGCGGACGGCATGGCGCTCGTCGCCGTCTTGCTGTCGATGACCGACGAGACGCCGGATGCGCCGCTGCACGGCGTCGAGGCCGATTTCGGGCCAGACCAGGACGCGCATGGTCATGGCCTGTTCGCGCCGATGGCGAAAGTTCTCGATCGCGGCGTGCAGGCTTCGGGCGAACTCTGGCGTCTCGCGCTCAAATTGCTGGCGCGCCCCAGCGCCGCCGCGAAGCTGCTGCAGGGCGGAGTCGGCGTCGCGTCCGAACTCGCCTATCTCCTGCTGATGCCGAGCGACAGCCAGACGCGTTTCAAGGGCGCGCCTCGCGGCAGCAAGCGCGTGGCGTGGAGCGTTCCGCTGGCCCTCCCGGAAGTGAAGGCGATCAGCCGGGCGCTCGATTGCTCGGTCAACGACATGCTGCTGACCTCCGTCGCGGGCGCCCTGCGAGGCTATCTCGAAGACAAGGGCGACCCGACGGTGGGGGTCGAAATCAGGGCTTTGGTGCCGCTCAATCTGCGGCCGCCGGGCTCCGAGCATCAACTTGGAAATTACTTCGGCATTGTCGCGGTGGAGCTTCCGGTCGGCATCGCCGATCCCATTCACCGCCTCCGGGAAGTTCGCCGCCGCATGGCCGAACTGAAGCAATCCTATGAGGCGCCCGTGACTTTCGGACTCTTTGCCGCTTTGGGCTTGGCGCCGAAGCTGGCGCAAGACCGGTTGTTCGATATGCTCATCAGCAGGGCGACCGCCGTCATGACCAATGTGCCGGGGCCGCAACATGCGCTCTATCTTGCCGGCGCCCGCCTTGAAGAGATCATGTTCTGGGTTCCCCAATCGGGGGACATCGGCATGGGCGTTTCGATCCTCTCCTTCGGCGGCAATGTGCAGTTCGGGCTCGTCACCGACGCGGCGATGGTTCCCGATCCAGAGGCGATCATCGCGCGCTTCAATCCCGAATTCGAGCAATTGCTTTATCACGTGCTGATGGAGCCGTGGGGCGAGGATGAGGGTGAGCAGCCCGAACCAGAGCCGGCAATCATCGCCGTGAAGAGGCCCAAGCGCCCGACGCCGCCCGAGAAGCCGGCGATCAGAAAGCGGGCGATCAAGAAGCCGACGCCTGAGAAGGCGCCAATCAAGGAGCCCGCGATCACGAAGGCGGCGGCCAGGAAGGCCGCGGCGAAGCAAGTTTCCGCTGCGCCAAATACCGCGAAGCGGCCACCGCCGCGCTCCAACGGCGCGCGGGCGCGCAGAACGCCAGCCTAGCGGTCAAAATCACACGCTTGGGGCCGTCGGACTTTGGCAAGAATCGGCGGAAAGCAGAACTGCCGTGACGCCGCCGGCAAGGTCCGGACTGCGCGCGCAGAGCGGAAGTCCGCGATTTCGGCCGGGCGCTCCGAACTTTCAAAGATCAAAGTTCAGCTGGTTCGGTCGTGCGACCCATGATGCCGATATTCTCCGCCTCCACGCGCGCGTCATGCGTTGGCGCGTGTTCAAGATGGTGGCGCCTTCGAGCTTGCTCGGCAGGCTCTCAAATGTGCCTGTACCGGTGGCATTTGCATAGATACCGGCGCCCGACAGGATCGCATAGACCCCGTGCCGCTGGCCGCCCTTTATCTCACCAGCGAAGCTCGCCGTGATCGAGGAGCCATCCTCGAACCTGTAAGTGCTGAAGCCGTGAAGCGGCCCGTCGCCTTTCAGAAGCTCAGCCTGCTAGATGAATTCCTTCGTCCCGACGCGGCCGTCCTTGAAGGCGACGACGCCGAACACCTTGCCCATAACCATCGTCTGGCCTTCGATGTTCGGGACTTCGAAGGTCTTCACCTCGAGCGGATGAATGACGTACCTGAACTCGATAACCTGTTCGCCGGCTTTTCACCAACGTACCCACGGCGATCGATCGTAACCCCGGGGTCGTTGTGATAAGGGGCGTCGGGTGATGGCCCAGAAAATCCCCACGCGGGCTTGTCGGACCCTGGCGACCTCGCCCGACCCCGAGCCGGTAAGCACCACCTTGGTATTCTCCAGGCCATTCTCCTGCACCAGATCATAAAGTATCGCGGCATTTTGAGGCAGATACGCACGCAGCCATGCGATACGGGTTTGCCAAGAGTTCTTCACCTCGAAGGTGCCGTGAATGGCATGGCCGTCTTTCATAAAGAAAATGGCATGGGGCATCGGGGCGTTGTCATACTCCTTGCTATACCAAACTTCGTTCATGGACGTCGGGGATATAGGTTCCCGACGGAGTTGAATATCCTGCTCGGCCCGTTGATACCGGCCATCGATATGTTTCTACATTGTCCAAAGAAACCGTCATTTGTTGATTGGTTTTGTCGATGTAGACGAGTACTGCAGCCTTATTGGTTCCAAAGTGGCCGGAGCGCGCGTAAGCGGCCACTGGAAAGAGGACAAATGCCCCATCGATGGCGGCCAATAAACAAAATTGTCTTCAATTGACTTAAGGAATTGCGCATGTGCTCTACCCTTCTCGGCCCACTGGTCCAATCGGAATGTCAGTGCAGTGACGGCCCTCGTAGCTAGTGCGGATCGTCGCCTTTTTGCGGACGGACCGGACGGACGACGCCGCGCTTGCGCGCCCGTAGCAGTACCGGCGTGCGCGGAACCGGCGAGAGAAAGGGCTGCTTGCTGTTACATGATGAGACCTAAGTTCTCCTTCGATCGTAGACGCCTACCGCTCGTTTCATTACGGCGGTTTGGCGGTTGCGGACACGTCATGCGGCGCGTCGTCGCGCAAGGCGCGGCGCAGGATTTTGCCGACATTTGTCTTGGGCAATTCGCATCGGAATTCGATCACGCGCGGCACTTTGTAGGCGGTCAGGCGCGTCTGGCAAAAAGCGCGCAAGTCATCGGCCGTGAGAGAGGGATCGAGGCGCACGACAGCGATCTTCACCGCTTCGCCCGAGACCTGGTTCGGCACGCCGACCGCGCCGACTTCCAGCACGCCGGGATGCCTGCCGACGACCTCCTCGATCTCATTCGGGTAAACGTTGAAACCGGAAACGAGGATCATGTCCTTCTTGCGATCGACGATCCGGATGAAACCGCGCGGG
>CAWFBN010000092.1:0-10435 GCA_963813955.1 uncultured Alphaproteobacteria bacterium
GTCGCGGGCTTTTCCGCCCAGAAGGCGCTTCAACCCGAAAGACTAGGGCCTCAAGCCCTAGCCCCCGCGCCGGGCATGTAATAAGAAGAATTCATGAGCCTCGTCACAGATTCCGGCGCACTGGCGGCCCTTTGCCAGACCCTCGCCAAATACCCCTTCGTTACCGTCGATACGGAATTCCTCCGCGAAACGACTTTTTGGCCAAAAGTCTGTGTGATCCAGCTTGCCTGCGACGATCACGCCTTCGCCATCGACGCCATCGCCGAAGATCTGGACCTCACGCCGTTTTTCGAGCTGATGGCCAATCCCGATGTCGTCAAGGTCTTCCACGCCGCCCGGCAGGATCTGGAGATCATCTGGCATCTGGCCAAGATCATTCCGGCGCCGCTGTTCGACACCCAGGTCGCGGCCATGGTCTGCGGCTATGGCGACCAGATCGCCTATGGCGAATTGGCGCAAAGCATCTGCAAGGTCACGCTCGACAAGTCGTCGCGTTTCACCGACTGGTCGCGCCGGCCGCTGTCCGACGCCCAGATTGTCTACGCCATCGCCGACGTCACCCATTTGCGCGATATCTACAAGGCTTTGCGCCAGCGTTTGGAGAAGACCGACCGCCTGCCTTGGCTGGCCGATGAAATGGCGACCCTGTCCAGCCCCGACACCTATGAGCAGCGCCCTGACCGCGCCTGGGAGCGCCACGCCCACCGCGCCCGCAAGCCGCGCGATCTCGCCGTGCTGATGGAATTGGCCGCCTGGCGCGAGCATGAGGCGCAGTCGCGCGACGTGCCGCGCTCGCGCGTGCTCAAGGACGATATCCTGATCGAAGTGGCGCTGGCCGCGCCGCGCAGCGCCGACACGCTCGGCGATCTCCGCGCCTTTCCGCGCGGCATGGAAAAGTCGCGCGCCGGCGTGGATATTCTGGCCGCCATCGAGCGCGGCCTCGCCCGCGATCCCAAAACCCTGCCGCGCATCGATCGCGAGCGGCGCGGCAATGGCGGCGGCGCCACCATGGAACTGCTCAAGGTCTTGCTGCGCCAGGTGGCCGAAAAGGAGGGCGTGGCGGCCAAAATGATCGCCACGAGCGAAGAGTTGGAAGCGCTGGCGGCAGACGACAAGGCCGACGTTCCCGCGCTAAAAGGCTGGCGCCGCGAGTTGTTCGGCGAGAAGGCCCTGCAGTTGAAACACGGGCGGCTGGCGCTGACGGTGGAAAACCATCGCGTCGTCACGCTGGAATATCACGAGTCCGAGGCTGACGGCGCGAAAGCGTAAGGTCGGATTTGGCTGCATATAATACTTTGGTCACAAGCTATATTTAAACATATCTAATATAACATTTTTGTAATTGGACGACCTATTGTTAGATTGGCAGGTTACCCCGCCAACGGAAAATGCAAGACTCGCAAATCAAGCGATTATTTTGGGAGAATCAAATGAAGTGGAAGCCAATCAAAAGGCTCGTCCCCTGGCTCGCGCTCGGCGCGGGCCTTTTGGCGATGGGAGCGCTGCCCGCGAGCGCCAAATCCGACAAGCCCAACATCGTCATCATCTGGGGCGACGACATCGGACAGTCCAACCTCAGCGCCTATACCAATGGCCTGATGGGCTATCGCACCCCCAATATCGATTCCATCGCCAGGGACGGCGTCATTTTCACCGATTATTACGGCGAGCAAAGCTGCACCGCCGGCCGTTCGGCCTTCATCACCGGACAGAGCGTCTATCGCACCGGCCTTTCCAAGGTCGGCCTGCCGGGCGCGCCGCTCGGTCTGAGCGAAAAAGATCCCACCATCGCCGAACTGCTGAAGGCCCGGGGCTACGCCACCGGGCAATTCGGCAAGAACCATCTCGGCGATAAGGACGAGATGCTGCCGACCAACCACGGTTTTGACGAATTCTACGGCAATCTCTACCATCTCAACGCCGAGGAAGAGCCGGAGCTTCCCGATTATCCCAAGGCCAATGATCCCGAATTCCCCAATTTCCGCAAGAATTTCGCGCCGCGCGGCGTGATCCATAGCTGGCATATGCCGGACGGTTCGCAGAAGATCGAGGACACCGGCCCGCTGACCCGGAAGCGGATGGAGATTGTCGACGACGACATCGCCGCGCGCTCGGCGGAATTTTTGGAGAAGCAGGTCAAGGCCGACAAGCCGGTGTTCCTGTGGGTCAACTTCACCCACATGCATTTCCGCACCCATGTGAAGCCTGAAAGCCTCGGCCAATCTGGCCGCTTCATGGGGCCCTATCCGGACGCCATGATCGACCACGACAAGAACGTCGGAACCGTGCTCGACAAGATCAAGGCGCTCGGCATCGACGACAACACCATCGTCATGTATTCGACCGACAACGGGCCGCACATGAATTCGTGGCCCGACGCCGCCATGACGCCGTTCCGCAACGAGAAGAACTCCAACTGGGAAGGCGCCTATCGCGTCCCGGCCATGGTGCGCTGGCCTGGCAAGATCAAGCCGGGGTCCGTCGCCAACGGCATCGTCTCGCATCTCGACTGGATGCCGACCCTGCTCGCCGCCGCCGGCGCGCCCGACGTCACCGAAAAGCTGCTCAAGGGCGACAAGATCGGCGACCGGACTTTTAAGGTCCATCTCGACGGCTATAACCTCGTTCCCTATCTGACCGGCCAAGCGGCGGAGAGCCCCCGCAAGGAGTTTTTCTACTTCTCGGATGACGGCGACCTGACCGGCCTGCGCTACGACAATTTCAAATTCGTCTTCGCGGAACAGCGCGCGACGGGCACCTTGCAGGTCTGGGCGGAGCCTTTCACCAAACTGCGCGTGCCAAAAATCTTCAATCTTCGTCTCGACCCCTATGAGCGCGCCAGCGAAACCTCCAACACCTATTTCGACTGGGTGCTGGATCACGCCTTCATGCTGGTGCCGGCGCAAGCCTACACCCAGAAGTTCATGGCGACCTTCAAGGAGTTCCCGCCGCGCCAGAAGGCCGCAACCTTCACGGTCGAGAAGGCCAACGAAACGTTGCAACAGCCGAGCGGCGACTGACGTTCGGGGGCCTGACAGGGCGTCGAGAGACGCCCTGTCAGCTGTTCATCAACGCCCTCATGGTGAGGAAGCGCGCAGCGCTGTCTCGAACCATGGGCAAACACTCGAACCTCGCATTTTACCTGGCGCGGCCGCTGAGCACCGCGATCGCCAATCCCGCCATCGCCACCGCGACACCGGCCAACTCCCCGCCGCGCAAAGGCTCCCGATAAACCAGCGCGGCGGCGGCGAGTGCCGAAAACCGGCACCAGCAGGGCGAAGGGCGTGACTTCCGCCGCTGGATGGCGGCTTAGCAAATGACTCCACAGCCCAAACCCGACAATCGTCGCGACATAGGCGAGGAACGCCGCGCCGCCCCAGACGACCAACGTCGGATGTAGCAGCGCGTGAAAAATCGCGGCATGGTCCTCCAAGGCCAGTGACAGCAGAAGCAATGGCAGCGGCGCGAAAAGACTCGACCACACGATGAAGCCAAGCATGTTGGTCCGCCCGGCGCGGATCGAAAAAAGATTGCCAAAACTCCAGAAAGCCGCCGCGCCGAGCACGGCGAAAAAGGGCGCCAGAGGCGCCGAGGCGCCGCGAAAAAAGCCGATCAGGCCAATGCCGGCCAAGGCGACGAGGGCGCCCGCGATCTGGCCGGGACGCGCCCGCTGGCCCAGCACGACATGGGCCAGACCAATGGTGAACAAGGCTTGGATCTGGATGACCAGCGAGGCGAGCCCCGCCGGCATGCCGAATTTGATGGCGGCGAACAGCAGGCCGAACTGGCCGACCCCGATGCACAACCCATAGCCGGCGAGATCGACCAACCTCGCCTTGGGACGGGGAACGAAAAGGACCGCCGGGAAAGCCGCGAGAGAAAAACGCAGCGCCGTCAGGAACAGCGGCGGCGCCTCGGAGACGCCCGCCTTGATCGCGATGAAGCTGACGCCCCAAACGGCCGCGACCATTACGGCGAGCGCCATATCGCGCGGCGGCAGCATCCCGCCAGACTCGCGCGGCGCCCGCGCAATCATGCAATGACAATCGAATAGGCGCGGCCGATCAGTTTGGCCAATTGCTTGAGCCGCCCGTTCAGGCGGTCACCGGCGAGATCGACGAGATCGGCCGGCAGCGTCAGCCGCAAATCGCCCCTGACGCATAGCAATTTTGTGCGTGGCAGCACACCCGGCATGGAAGCGGAGACGATATAGGCGACGCGCTGGAGCGCGCCGAGGATGCGGGCGCGATCCATCAGGCGCGGCGACGCGAGGCTGCGGATTTGCGGGCTGACGTCCTCGCCCTGACTCAGGTGGCGATAGGCCACCGCCATGCCCAGATAGGCGCGGCCGGGATGATCGACGCCGACGATAGGCGAATTGGCGAGAAGATTGAGCGCCAGATCGGAACGATAATCCGGCGAGGTGCGCCAGCCAATGTCGCCGAACAGGCAGGCGGCATGGCGCAGGCGTATTTCCTCCGCCGTTTCCTCGATATGGCTCGACGCCATGAAGGCGTCGCACCAATGGATCAGGTCTTCGCCATGGCCGGGGGCGCGCGAGCGCAGCAGATTATATTCGCGCGCCGACTCCATGAGCGGATCGCGCGCCCGCAAATCGTCGCTCAATTGCTCGTAGAGCAGCCCTTCACGCAGGCCGCCGGTAGAGATCACCACCCTGCTCGGCTTTCCGCGCCGGATGATCTCCTCCAGCACTACCGCGCCATAGGCCAGCGCCGGACGGCGCTGCGCCGAAATCGCCCCCACGGCGACCAGCGAATCGGTATCGACCCGCTCGACCAGCGAGGCGAAATCGGCGGCGTCGCGCGCCGGGATGACATAGCCATGCATGACTTCGAGCGGATAATTGCACTGCCGCATGTGCAGCTTGGCGAGCGAGCGCCAGGTTCCGCCAACCGCGTAGAAAGTGCGGCCGCGCAGACCGTCGAGCGGAAAGGCGCTGGCCAATTCCTGCCGGGCTATGCGCAGCGCGGCCTTGGGCGAACGGCCGGAGGCGTCCATCAGCGCCAGCGAGCCGAGTTTGAGCGACACGCCCTCGCCGAGCCGCGGCTCCCCCTGGCCGTCCTTGACGTCGATCAGTTCCAGCGAACCGCCGCCGAGATCGCCGACCACGCCATCGGCATTGTGCAGCGTCGAAACCACGCCCAAAGCCGAGAGTTTGGCCTCGCGCACGCCTGAAATCAGTTCGATCGGCCGCCCGATCGCCTTTTCCGCCGCCGCAAGAAATTGCGCGCCATTGGAGGCGTCGCGCGCGGCGGCGGTGGCCACCGGGCGCACGTCCTCTATCTGCATGAATTCGCAAAGTTTTCGGAAACGGCGCAAAGCCTCGAGCGCCTGCGCCACGCCATCCTCGGCCAAGGCGCCGGTGGTCGCCACACCCTTGCCCAGGCCGCACGACGCCTTTTCATTGAAAATAGGCGTCGGCGCCCGGGCCAGTCCCTCATAGGCGACCAGGCGGACCGAATTGGAGCCAATATCAACGATCGCCGTCGGCTTCGCGCCCGGCAGACGCCCCCGCGCCTTGTCCATGTCAGAATCTCCCGGTCAGCCCCGCTCGGCGCGTTTGAACAAGGTCTTGGGACTCGGATTCGCTGAGCGACTTGCCTCGTCCCGACAGCGAGGGATTGGTCATGAAATATTTATGCACATTGAAAGGCTCCTCGTTGGGGCCCGGCTCCAGCCGCACGCTCGATCCGTCAGGCAGCACGCGATAGGATTGCTGGTTGTCGATCATGTTGGCGACAAGGATCTGGTCCAGCACCTGCTCATGCGTGGTCGGATTGGTCACCGGCATCAGCGATTCGACGCGCCTTTCGAGATTGCGCTGCATCAGGTCGGCCGAAGAAATATAGACCGACGCCTTGGGATGCGGCAGGCCATGCCCGCCGCCGAAGGCATAAATGCGGGTATGTTCGAGAAAACGCCCGATGATCGATTTGACGCGGATATTGTCGGAGAGGCCCGGCACGCCGGGCCGCAGGCAGCAAATGCCGCGCACCACGAAGTCTATGGTCACGCCAGCCTGGCTCGCCTCGTAAAGGGCGTCGATGATTTCGGGATCGACCAGCGCATTGCACTTGCCCCAGATCGCGGCCGGACGCCCGGCCTTGGCGAAAGCGATTTCCTGCGCGATATGGTCGAGCAGCTTTTTCTTCAGCGAGATCGGCGAAACCGCCATGCGCTCCAGTCCGGCCGGTTCGGCATAGCCGGTGATATAGTTGAAAATGCGCGAAACATCGCGCCCTATCGCCGGATCGGCGGTGAACAGCGACACGTCGGTGTAGATCTTGGCGGTGATCGGGTGGTAGTTGCCGGTGCCGATATGGCAATAAGTGGTCAGGCCGCCGCCCTCGCGCCGCACCACCAGCGACAATTTGGCGTGGGTTTTCAGCTCGATGAAGCCGAACACCACCTGCACGCCGGCGCGCTCCAGATCGCGCGCCCAGCGGATATTGGCTTCCTCGTCGAAGCGCGCCTTCAGCTCGACCAGCGCCGTCACTGACTTGCCGGCTTCCGCCGCCTCGATCAGCGCGCGGACGATGGGGCTGTCGGAAGAGGTGCGATAAAGCGTCTGCTTGATCGCCACGACATTGGGGTCCTGCGCCGCCTGCATGAGGAATTGCACCACCACGTCGAAGGATTCATAGGGGTGGTGGACCACCAGATCCTTCTGCTTGATGGCGAGAAAGCAATCGCCGCCATTGTCGCGCACCCGCTCGGGGAAGCGAGGATTATAGGGCGTGAATTTCAGGTCGGGGCGCGGCAGTCCGACGACTTCCGACAGGTCCTTGAGCGCCAGCATGCCTTCGAGCGCGATGATCTCCTCCGGCTCGACATCCAGTTCCTCGGCGACAAAGGCGCGCATTTCCGCCGGCATATAGGCGTCGGTCTCCAGCCGGATCACCGAACCGCGCCGGCGGCGCTTGAGCGCCGTCTCGAACAGGCGGACGAGATCTTCGGCCTCCTCCTCGACTTCGAGATCGCTGTCGCGGATGACCCGGAACAGTCCCTTGGCCTTGACGGTAAAGCCCGGAAAAAGCTTCTGGATATGGGTGACGATCACCGCCTCCAGCAGCACCAGTCGCGCGCCGCCGACCGGAGGCTCCGGCAGGCGGACGAAACGGTCGATCTTGATCGGCATGCGCACCAGCGCCTGCATCCGGGCAGCCGTAGCGATATTCGCCAGATCGAGCGCCAGGGTCAGGCCGAGATTGGGGATGAAGGGGAAAGGATGGGCGGGATCGACCGCCAAAGGCGTCAGGACCGGAAAAATTTGGGTGACAAAGTGCTCGTCGAGCCAGAGCTTTTCGGCCTTGCTGAGGTCGCCGGGTTCGACGATGGCGATTTTCTCGGCCAGCAACTCCTCCTGCAATTGCCGCCAGCGGCGGAACTGTTCCTCGGCCAGTTCGCTGACGCGCTCGCGGATCAGCGGCAATTGCTCGGCCGGCGTCAGACCGTCTTCCGACGCCGTATCGACCCCGGTGCGCAACTGGCCGAGCAGGCCGGCGACGCGCACCATGAAGAATTCGTCGAGATTATTGGCCGAGATCGAGACGAAACGCACCCGCTCCAGCAAGGGGTGCGACAGGTTCGAGGCTTCGAGCAACACGCGGCGGTTGAACTCCAGCCACGACAGTTCACGGTTGATGAAGCGCTTGGGCGACGCGCGGAGGGCTTCGCCATAGGAGGACTCGACCGAAGCCGTCAGGGCATTGACGTCGATATCCAGGATTTCGCTCGCTTGCGTCACATCATCCTCCGCCGTTCTTCGCTGGTTCAGCATTTTTTGTATGAAATTTGTGTGACAGGAACGTCAGCCGTCCAAGCCAAAAAAATCCTTTTGCGCGGCAGGATTTAAGTCCGCGTCGTCGCTTTGGGCGTTCAGTACGGCTGCGGCCAGCGGGCGGCGTGACCGCGCGCCCGCGCGCGAGTCCTTCCCGATCCAGAGCCGCAACGATTTTTGCGCCGCCTCTAAGGATCGCTCCAGGCGCAGCGCCAGAAAATCGACCACCGTCTCGTCCACCCGAATCTGTCGATCATAGAATAATTTCACCAGGATCGCGCGCAGAAAAGCTTCGTCCGGCGCGGCGATGGCGACGGCCGGCGCGCGGCGCAGGCGCGACAGCAGGTCGGGTGTGGCCAGCCCCCAGTGATCGGGGTTTTTTTGCGCGGTGATCAGAACAAAAACACCCTTCTCGGCAGCCATGTTCAGCAGGTGAAACATATCCGCCTCGGGCGGCTCAACCGCGTCGGCATCCTCCAGCAGCAGGGCCGGACCGGCGATCAGATCCGGCAGGAGATCAAGCCGCAGATTTTTCGCTGAAAAAACCTGCGCCCCCGCGCGGCGCGCCCAGATAGCCCCGAGATGGCTTTTGCCCGACCCGCGCGGGCCGAGCAGCAGCAGCGCCTTCTGCGGCCAGTCCGGCCACAGGCGCACCATCGCCAAGGCAGTCTCATTGGACGGCGCTTCGAGGAAATCCTCTTCCGTAAAACTCGGACGATGCGGCAGATCGAGCGGCAGTTGCCCGGTCATGCGGCGTCCGGCCCCAATCCGTGGAACAGGGCGCTCTGCTTGTAGCGCCGCGCCGCGAAACGGATCAGCACGCCGGTCGCAGCGGCGAGCGGCACGGCGAGGATCATGCCGGCGAAGCCGAACAGGCTGGCGAAAGCGAGCAGCGCGAAAATCAGCCAGACCGGATGCAGGCCGACCGAGCCGCCGACCAGTTTGGGCGACAGGATATTGCCTTCGAGAAACTGCCCGGTCACGACCACCGCCATGGCGAGGCCGAACAGGCCGAGATTGGGCCAGCCCTGCACAATGGCGACGATGGCGGAAAGCACCAGCGCCAGCAAAGAGCCGACGTAGGGAATGAAGCTCAGGAAGCCCGCCGAAAGGCCGATGAGAAAGCCGAAATTCAGGCCGATCAGGGTCAGGCCGACGCCATACCACAATCCAAGAAACAGGCAGACCAACGATTGCCCGCGTAAAAAACCGGCCAGGGCGCGGTCGATCTCGGCGGCCAATTCAAACACGGTGGCGCGATGGCGCGGCGGGATCAGGCTGCGGATGCCGCTGATCATTTCCGGCCAGGACAGCAGCAGATAGAAGGTCACCACCGGCGTGATGACGGTCAGGGTGACGACCCCGACCAGCGCCTGCCCGCCCGACCACAACGATTTCATGAAGTTGCCGATCCATTGCGCGCCCTGCCCGACGAAATTGCCGAGGGACTTCTGGATGCTGTCGGCGCTGGAGGCGTTTTCGAACCCAAATTTGTTAAGCCAATCGCCGCCATATTTCTGCATCAGCATTTCCGCTTGCTGCGAGAACAGCGATTGCAGCTTGGCCACATAGTCGGGCAGGCTTTCGGCCAGGCCGATCAATTGCCGTCCAAGGATTGGCGCGACGCCAAAGATGAAGATGAGCAGCAGCAGGATGAAAAAGGCGAGGATGATCAGCGTTGCGAAGACGCGGTTCATGCCAAGCTTCTGCAAGCGACCGGCGATCGGATCGAGCACATAGCCGAGCGCCAGCGCCGCGATGAAGGCGTGAGGACATTGGCGAAGAGATAGACGCCGAAGCCGACCAGCGCCAACATCAGGAGCCAGAAAGCGATCTGCCATTCAATGCGTATCGGCTGCATTCCTCAGGCGTGATGACGCCGCTAGGCCGTCATATGCGTCACCCAACGTCTGAAATAGGCCGCGAGCGAGCCCAGCGTCAATGCCGCGACGATCCATTGGCCAAGGGAAAACCACGCGCCGCCCGGCCAACCGAAGGACAGCAAGGCCAGCACCAGCGATGAATCCGATATCCGCGAAGGTATCGGCCTTGGAGATCAGGGCGGCCGATTCCGTCGGGCGGTCGAGAAGCCAGGCCAGCATCACCGCGCCGATGATCATCACGTCGCGCGGACCACCAGCAGCGGGAGGCCCATCGGCAAGACGCGACAATGGCCAGCGTGACGTAATCGCAGATCAGCAAGGCCTTGTCGGCTACCTGGTGGAGATAGGCGGCCAGGTCCGAGCGCAGGTCGAAACGCCGCGCGACCCAACGTGAGGGCGGCTGAAACCCCGGCTAGAGGAACTCGCCAAAGCTTCCGGCCAGCGGCGCGACGCGATCATGTCCACGCTGACGGGAACCAGCACCAGCCGGCCAGACTGATGAGATCGGGCAGAAAGGCGAACCAGTTTCTCGACATGGCCGGCTCGGTCCTTTCCACTCGATGCGGGCGGGACCCATTTATGACTTGGCCGCGACCGCCCTGCAAGTCCGCCAAAACTCCGCTGATACTGCGCTCCAGGTCGGGTTTGCCCTGCTTGCCAGCGTCGGCGCGAGCGGCTAGAGCAACCCATAAATAAATAAAGGATCATGCATGAGCGGCGGCGAAAAGCCTACAGGTCTGACCCGAGGATT